>DUDC01000102.1 GCA_012959465.1 Planctomycetaceae bacterium | reverse complement strand
GCTGGGTTCAAGTTAGTTCGAGAAAAAGCGGTGACAAGTCACCGCACTCCATAAGGAGTCTGACAATGGTCGAATTGATTGGATTGTTCATGCCTGGGCCGATGGAAATAATCATCCTGGTCTTGGGACTTGGTTTTCTCATCGGACTGGTGTTGCTCGTATTGTTGGCCTGAGGCGACGGCCATCCTCAAACGCCAACTTGACGACCTGTCCAGATTGCGGGAATCAAGTTTCGCTCAACGCGGCAAGCTGCCCGAAGTGCGGTAGTCCGCTCACGAAGAAATAAGTACGAGTATCGACGCATCGGGTTATGGTGAGTTCCGACTACGGTGCGGCCGCCAACAGCGATGACATCCTGTCCACCGAGGTCGATTCGAACGTCTGCTGATCTGCGCAGATTTCAAGGATAGCATCCGCTTGTTCACCGGCAACGCCGGCCCTCAGGTATCGTTCGAACTTCGCCCGAAGAAGCGGTATACCCTCGTCGCGTCGTCGCCGATGTCCCACTGGGTACTCAACGACAATTCTCTCGGTCCGGCTTCCATCTTTGAAAAAAACCTGCACAGCATTTCCGATGGCCCGTTTGTCGGGTTCGAGGTAGTTGCGGGTAAACTCCACATTCTCCCGGCAAGTCATTTTCTGTCTCAAGGCATCGACGCGGGGATCGGCGGCAACATCGTCTTCGTAGTCTTCGGCTGTCAATCGACCGTAGATCAGTGGCACGGCAACCATGTATTGCAGACAGTGATCTCGATCCGCGGGATTGTGAAGCGGTCCCGTCTTGTTGATGATCCGATCGCCCGATTCTTGGGTCTCAATAACGACTCTCTCGATCTGGTCGAGACGATCCTTCACTTCTGCGTGCAGTTGTAGCGCAGCTTCAACGGCAGTTTGAGCGTGAAACTCGGCTGGAAACGAGATCTTAAACAAGATGTTCTCCATGACATAGTTGCCGAAGTCTTGGGTAATCGATAGTTCTTTGCTGCTAAACAAGACATCCTGAAAGCCCCAATCCACGGCCGTGATCGCGGTGGGATAGCCCATCTCGCCGCGGTGGGCAATCATCGCCAGGAAGAGGCCTCTCGATGTCGCATCGCCGGCCGCCCAAGATTTCCGTGAGCCCGTATTGGGTGCGTGGCGATAGGTTCTCAGTGACGAACCGTCTATCCAAGCATGGGAGATTGCATTCAGTGTTTCCGCTCGGTTACACGCCAGCATCCGAGCCGCCACAGCGGCTGAGGCAATGCGAACCAGCATGACGTGGTCCAGCCCAACGCGATTGAAGGCGTTTTCCAGCGCGATCACCCCTTGAATTTCATGCGCCATGATCATGGCGATGATCACATCCTTCATCGTGTGGGCCATTATACCGTTACGCGACTGGTAATCCGCCAATGCCATGATGGCCCCGAGGTTGTCCGACGGGTGACCCCATTCTGCGGCGAGCCAAGTATCGTTGTAGTCTAGCCACCGAATCATGGCGCCAATATTCCAAGCCGCTCGAACGGGATCGAGCTGAAACGATGTTCCGGGCACACGAGAACCATTAGGCAACTCTGCGCCCGGCACAATTGGACCGAGTAGTTTCGTGCAGGCGGGAAAACTCAACGCGTAAAGTCCGCAGCCGACCGTGTCCATCCAGCAGTACCGCGCCGTTTGCATCGCTTCAGCAGACGGACAAAAACTGGGATTCAAAACATAATCGGCGATGTCCTGGATGACGCGATCGAATTCCGGTCGCGCGCCAGATTGAATTCCGGTTTCACTCATTGCCTAGCGTTCCTCCACAGGAACCCAGACGAGGTTTTCTGGGCCCGTGTAGGACGCTCCCGGGCGAATGATCTTACCGTCCTCGCGTTGTTCAATCACGTGCGCACCCCAGCCAGCAACGCGAGACATGACGAACAGCGGCGTGAACATGGCCGTGGGAATTTTCATCTTGTGATAGGAAACTGCCGAGAACCAATCGAGGTTGGGAAACATCTTCTTCACTTCCCACATGACCGATTCCAAACGTTCGGCGATGTCGTACAACGACGTGTCTCCCGATTCAACGGAAAGACGTTCGGCTACGGATTTAATCACCGTGTTCCGTGGATCACCGGTTGTATAGACGGGGTGACCAAAGCCAATAATAATCTCTTTGCGTCCTACCCGTTCGCGAATGTCCGCTTCAGCCGCATCGGGGTCACGATATCTACCCTGAACTTCGAACGCGACTTCATTGGCGCCACCGTGTTTGGGTCCGCGCAATGCGCCGATGGCCCCCGTGATGGCGGAGTACATATCGGACGCCGTGCCAGCCACGACACGAGCCGTAAAAGTTGATGCGTTGAACTCGTGCTCCGCGTAGAGAATAAGGGAAGTGTGCATCGCGCGAGTCCAGGACTCACGCGGTTTTTCACCGTGGAGTAGTTGAAGAAAATGCTCGCCAATCGTATCGGCGTCAGATTCCACTTCGATCCTCTGGCCACCGTTCGCAAAATGATACCAATAGACCAACATCGACCCGAAGCAAGCCATCAAACGGTCGATCAGATCACGTGCTGCGTTCGCTGTATCTTGTTCGGGTTCACATGTCCCCAACATCGAGCAGCCGGTTCGCAACACGTCCATTGGGTGAGCCGTTGCCGGAATGGCTTCCAACGTCTTCACAACCGGGTCCGGTAGCTTACGCATGGCCCTCAATTTCGATTTGTAAGCCGTTAACTCGGTGTTATTCGGCAACGAACCGTGAATTAACAAATGGGCGATCTCCTCGAATTCGGCCCGATCTGCAAAATCCAGTATGTTGTAGCCCCGGTAGTGCAGGTCGTTCCCAGATCGACCGACGGTACAAAGCGCCGTAGTACCTGCTTCAACGCCAGAGAGTGCCACCGACTTTTTTGGTTTTCTTACATCCGCTGGCGGATTGTTCATGAATCGTCATCCTCTGACTTGTTCTTGGCGAACAGTTTATTGAGTTTGTCTTCAACTTCGTGGTAACCGAGGAATTGGTAGAGTTCGTCGCGAGTCTGCATCGTGTCGAGAACGCTCTGCTGTGTGCCCTGCTGGCGTAGTGTCTGAAAAACGTTTAGGGCCGCTTTGTTTGCAGCGCGAAATGCCGACAGGGGATAAAGAGCAATACTAACGCCGGCATCCGATAATTGCTGGATAGTAAAAAGCGGCGTGGCGCCGAATTCGGTGATATTGGCGAGGACCGGTACGTTCACTGCACTGACGATTTCGCTGTACTGCGCCAACGTCGTCATCGCTTCGGGAAAAATCATGTCGGCACCCGCGTCCACGCAGGCGCAGCCACGATCAATTGCTGACTGCATTCCCTCGACCGCCAAGGCATCAATACGCGCCATGACGACGAAATCGCTGTCCAGCTTTGCATCGACGGCAGACTTGATCCGATCGACCATCTCGGCTGGCGAAACAATGGCCTTGTTCGGGCGATGGCCGCAACGTTTCTGTTGAACCTGGTCCTCGATGTGCACTCCCGCGGCCCCGGCCCTGCTCATGGCCCGAACCGCACGGGCAATATTCAAGGCTCCTCCCCAACCGGTGTCGATATCAACCAGTGTCGGCAAATCTGTCGCGTCGGTGATCCTCTTTAGATCGACCAAGACATCCTCCATCGTCGTGATGCCGAGGTCGGGTAGGCCGCATGAACCGGCCGCTACTCCGCCACCGGAGAGATAGAGTGCCCGGAATCCGGAGGCGGCGGCCAGTAGCGCGTGGTACGCGTTCATCGCACCAACGCACTGCAGAGGCTTCTCTGCTTGAACGGCCTCGCGAAACTTCTTGCCTGCCGACACGTCTGTTCCTCTCTATTAGAACTTCCTTGGCCTCGCAGATGGAGTGCCCGGCTACTGTGTTACGATCTTAACGGCCGGTAAGTTGTCGACGATGCCAGCGCCCGTGCGACGCAATTCAGCGATCGTGGCCTTGCGAAATTTGCTCAGTTTCTTTTTAAATTCCGGCTCGAGTGCGAGGTTTTTCAACTCTTCAGGGTCGGCCTTCAAATCGTAGAGCTCTTCGATCTCACCGTCCACCAGCGTACGGATGTACTTATGATGACCCTTGGCAAGCGAAATCCACCATGGGACCCCATTCAAATATAAGTCGCCTGGGTCGGTTGGAACGACGTCCGTATCCGAACCATACATCCGCCCCATTAAGGTGAGCAGCGCGGGATGCGACCACTTTGCTTTTGGATCTTTCAGCAGTGGCGTCAGATCATGTCCGTGCATTTCCCAGGGCAGGTCGATCCCGGAGAACTCAAAGAAGGTCGGAATCAGATCCACACCACCTACCGGTTTTTTGCATACCACCCCCACCTCCAATTGGCTCGGCATGCTGATGATCAATGGTGAGCGGATGGTGGCATCGTAGGGAGCCAACTTAGTACAAAATCCATGTTGCCCCCAACCGAATCCTTGGTCTGCGGTGAACACAACCAGCGTGTTGTCGAGTTGGCCAGATTCCTTTAACGCAGCCAACATCTTGCCGACGCCATCATCAATCGCCCGCACGCCCTGATGATACTGGCGCGTCCAGGCGTTAAGGCTGTTGCCATGAATGCCCTTGTTGCCCTCCACTGTTCTCCCTTGAAATGACCCGCCCTTCATTTCTGGCAGTCCATCGCTTCCTTTGGTCCAAAAATTGATTTTCTGCATGTAGTCAGGTTTCCCTGCCCGCGGCGGATAAATATCTGCGGGCACTGGAACCTCTACGTCTGGGTAGTCGTCAAGATGCCGTTGAGCAGGTGTAAACGGTCCGTGAACAGCGCCGTAGCAAACCCACAAGTACCATGGCTTGCCCTCCTGACGGTGTTGACCACGAATAAAATCAACGGCCCATTTGGTGTAGTTGTCCGTCGAATAACCCGCCGTCATCTTGCCCTTCGCACCGTTGAATTCGATCAACTGGTCATAGTAGTAATGACCACAATTCTCGATGTATCGGGGGCGATTCCAGACCGCCTGATAATCCCAATCACGTCCAAAACCATTGTCCGTTCCGGTGTGCCACTTGCCGACTTGCGCCGTGACATAGCCGTTCTCTCGAAATACACTTGGCCAAAATGGAGCCTTCGCCGGGTCGTACTCGCTACCGGGGTACTCGCCCACCATCCTCATCGACTCGACGCCGTACGGATGATGGCCCGTCAACATTGCGGCGCGTGAGGGCATGCACCAGGTACCGATGTAGGCGTGCGTGAAACGCACGCCCTGTTTCGCCAAGTTGTCAATGTGCGGAGTCTTCACCCAATCATACGATTCAGGATAACAACCGACCGTACGGTGAGAATGATCATCGGAATAGATGAATAAGATGTTTGGCGCCTTGTCCGCTGCGTTGGCGATCGCCAATGATGTGGCCATCGATGCGAAGATCGTCAGTAGCAATACGATTCGTCTGGAGTAGGTCATGTGGTTTCACCTTACAGAGGATGGTGCATGCTCGCTCCGAGCGTCTACAGACAGAAGTGAGGTGTCGAGTTCGGTATTTTGAACTGCCCGCTCGTTCAAATCCAGTGGAGACAACACGTGCCACGGCGATCCTTCTGGAGGTGAATTGCTCGGTCTCCGCCTCACGATATGGCTGATCGGCGTATTGGCGGTGATTGCCAAGGCCACCGGAAAAGGCAAAAATGGGCGACGGAAGTTTGCCGGCTCGGCACAAAATCAGCGTTTTCCGAGGTCCAAATGCCCCGCGTCCTGCTACTCATCCCCACCTCAACGTATCGGACGGAAGCTTTTCTATCGGCTGCCGGAAAAATGGATGTCGATGTGACCGTTGCTTCGGAACATCCAAATGCGTTGGCTCGACTCAATCCGGCCGCCCTGTTAACACTGAGTTTCGCGGAGCCGGCACGTGCGGCCCAGCAGGCGGTCGATTTTGCCTCTACTTATCCGGTCGACGCCGTCATCGCGGTCGATGATCAAGTGACCTGCGTTGGAGCTGCCATCTGCCAGGCGTTGGCACTCCGACACAATTCGTTGACAGCCGTGCAAGCTGCTGGAGATAAGTATCGAACGCGTCAACTATTTCAAGCCGCTGGTTTGGTAACGCCACGATTCCAGAAAATTGCGTTCGACGATGAGATTCCTACGCTCGCCCGCGATGTCGATTACCCATGCGTTGTCAAGCCGTTGGGATTGTCTGGCAGCAAGGGAGTTATCCGCGCCAACAATGAAATGGAGTTTGCGGCCTCTGTGCAGCGTTTGCGTCAGATCGTCGAATTGGAAAATCTGTCCTCGCCAAAAGACGAGAATTGTCGGGCCATGAACAGATCGTTTCTCGTCGAGGAATTCGTCTCTGGTCCAGAGATTGCACTTGAGGCGATTCTCCGACGCGGCGAGCTTCGTGTGCTGGCGTTGTTTGACAAACCAGACGCGATGGACGGCCCCTTCTTCGAAGAGACCATATACCTGACGCCCTCCCGGCTACCTGGCCCGGTGCAGGAACAGGTAGCCGGCTGTACACAGGCGGCGGTTAAGGCGATTGGCTTGACCGAAGGAGCGATCCACGCGGAACTGCGCCTACCTGCCACCGGCCCCGTCATGATCGAAGTAAATCCGCGGTCGATCGGCGGACGATGTTCCAGAAGTTTACATTTCGAGGATCAAGAAACGCTTGAGGAGATCATCATTCGGCAGTCTCTTGATGACGACTACGAGTCACCCGTCGCCGACGTCCAGCCGAGCGGAGTGATGATGATTCCAGTCCCGAGTGCCGGCGTCTTGCGGGAAATTCGTGGAGTTGCGCGAGCCGAAGCCGTCACCGGTATCGACGCCGTGCACATCTCCGCGCATGTCGGCCAGAAGTTGGTTCCACTGCCGGAAGGTTCAGCCTATCCTGGATTCTTGTTCGCCCGGGCAGCGACATTGGACGCCGTCGAAGCGGCACTGCGCGCCTCGCACGCTGAGCTGAAATTCGTAATCGAACCGGCAGCCGAATGATTGACCTGGTCGGCGCGCCGCAGCAAGTGGCAAACATCAGATCAACAGCCCGGTCGAACATGCCTTCACAATCAGCTACCAAACGGCTATTCAACGTTGGGTTTATGCCCCATAATAGGCGTGAGCCCACCATTTATTGACTTTGTGTCACCCCCGCCTCCACTTGGAAGGCGTCCTCTGGAGCATTGAGCATGTCCCAAGCTGAAGTGTCCATCACTGGTGAACCAGTTTCAGCTGCAGTCTGTCGATTTACGGTCGATCGCCCCGTCTATCCCGAAAAGTCGTTTGCGTTCATGAGTAAAGAGGCAGCAGCAGGCTCGCCGCTCGCAGAACGACTGTTCGCCGTCGACGGGGTTTCTCGCGTTGTTGTCTCACACGACCAGATTACGGTCAACAAGACAGCCCAGGTGGAATGGCCAGTTATTGGAAAGCTCATCGGCGCGGCGATTCGGGAGCACCTGGCATCAGGAGATGCGGCAGTATCCGACGAGGCTTGGGGAAACGTCCCGTCCAGCGATGAAATAAAAGAGCAAGTACAGCAGGTCCTCGATTCTGAAGTGAATCCTTCCATAGCCGATCATGGCGGCGTCGTTCGGCTGATCAACGTCGAGGAAAACACCGTCTTCATTCAAATGGGTGGCGGTTGCCAAGGTTGCGGACAAGCGGATGTCACATTGAAGTTTGGAATCGAAAACTCCATTCGCGCAGCTATCCCCGGTGTCGGTGCCATCCTAGATGTCACCGATCACGCCGCTGGTCGCAACCCGTACTACACACCGTCGAAGAAATAAGCTGAAGCGTGGTGAGGTGCGGGGGTGCGAGGCGTTTTGATCCGAAGGCGCTAGCCTCGGGTTCTTGAAAGATCACGCATGCTAACCGCAGTGGCCGTTCCTGGTCACTTTCGGCGAAAGTGACCTACGTGTACGCTTTGCCTTCCCAACGATTCCACCAGTCTTGGAAGAGCTTCAATTGCGCGGCGGCAAACTGTTGTTGACTTGCGCTCAACTTATCCAATTCATTGAAATGAAGTTCGTAGTTTGAGTCGCCCAGCGCTGTCAGCAGGAATTTGTAATAGAGGACAAGATCGGGACCTTCGTCGAAAGTCGACAGGACGCACAAAGCGTCATCTAACTCCTTGGCGAATCGCCGAGCCGTCGAATCGCCTTTGACCGCGAGTTTGCAAAGCGACAATAGCTGAAGAACCTCTGCGGGAAGGCAGTTACCAATTCCCGTGATCGCACCAACGGCCCCACACCGCAGAAATCCATGAAATACTTGTGTGTCGACACCGACCATTAACAGCACGTCATTGTCGGCGTGCGTGATGTGCTCCGCCGCATAACTCAACGAGTCACGACCGCCAAACTCTTTGAAGCCAACCAGATTGGGAAACTCGTTGCGCAAGTCGAAAAACAGATCGGCCTTGGTCTCATAGCCGTAGTAAGGGCTGTTGTAAATCACAGCTGGCAGTTGCGGAGCCGCTCGTAGTACAGCGGCGAAGTGCGCTCGCTGAGCGTCTGGCGAAGTGCCTCGCGAAAGCAGTCGTGGAATCACCATCAGACCCTTCGCACCGACTTCCTGCGCGTGTGCGGCGTGGGCGGCGGCGCGTGCGGGACTCTGCGCTCCCGTGCCGACAACTACCGGTACACCAGCTGCCGTCAGCCGTGACACTCCCTCTTGACGCTGCTCATCGGTAAGCAGAGGCCAATCGCCCATCGATCCACAGTAGACCACGGCATTCATACCGGCCTCGATCAGACTCTCCGCCTTCTTCACCAACGCCGAAAAATTGGGGGACCGATCAGAATGACAGGGAGTCATAATCGCTGGAATGCAGCCGCAAAAAACGCTTGAATTCATCTGTTTTCCCGTTATTTATCGTGAATGAGGAGGTGGAACGGCCAAATTGACGACCATGGACGTTTGGCGGTGATCCTATGGCTGGGTCGCCCGTGATCGCGAAGGCAGCTAGTTCTTTCCCGCGTCCTGTTTTGGTTTCCGCGGATTGCGGCGTTTCTTCGCTGGTTTGGGAGGACCATACGTTTCCAGCAGGATCTTGTCGACCACCCCGCGATCTGCCCGGTTGAGAAATGCCTTCAACATGGGGTCCGCCGTGCGTGCCATGTGAGCAACCAATTGAGCTTGCAAGGACTCGATGGCCTCACGATGCTCGCTGCCGTCAATCAGATTATGAAGGCAATCGGGATCTTTCTCCAGGTCATAAAATTCCTCGGGTACGCGGTAGCGGAATAGGTTTATCCTCCCCGCGATCGCCGCATCATTCTCGGCAGCCGCTTGCATCGCCGCCATTGTCTTGCCTTCGTTGTTGTTGCGGTACCAGTGTTTTCCGTCGCTAAACGGATTGTAGATGTACCCATATTGTCCGTTTTGCACACATCGCATGGGGACAGCGTCGCCACCCGCCTTGGAGTCGATCTGGCTGAACACAAATTGGCGATTCTCCTGGGATTCGCCTTTCAGCAACGCAACAAAAGAACGTCCATCCAACCCGGCAGGACTTTTTACATCGGTCGCGTCCACGAACGTCGGAAAGAAATCGACCGTCGAAACAAAGTCGACGTCGTTCCGAGTGCCCGCTTTCACGACGCCAGGCCAGCGAACCAACATGGGCGTTCGCGTACTGTGAAACCAAGCGTTGCATTTCGCGAACGGTACGGCGATGCCATTGTCGGAAATGAAGACAACGAGAGTGTTGTCGGCGTACCCCGATTCCTCGAGTGCCTGCATGACCTTACCGAACGTGTCGTCGAGACGGCGGGTCGAGTTCAGGTATTGCGCCAACTCGGCTCGAACACCCGGCAAATCGGGTAGGAACCCTGGCACGTGTACCTCCGACGGATCATAAGTTCGCGACGGCATGGTCGCGCCTCGAGTCAGCTTCGCCGGGTTGCAGTACGGTCGATGGGGATCGTGGGAATTGACCATGAAATAAAATGGTTTCCCCTCCCGCTTGCTTCTTTCCAGAAACGTCTTCGCGCGCTGGTAATACAACTCAGGATTCCGTCCATTACCCAACTCCTTCTGGTCAAAATGATAATCCCACGTCATCGAGTTCTTGGGCGTGGAGTGTCCGTACTTTCCCAAGATCCCTGCCAGGTATCCGGCTTGTTGGAAAGTCGTGACAATGTCGGGCACATCTTCGCGAGCTTTCATGAAACCCATCGCACCGGATCGATGGCTATAACGCCCGGTGGCCAGGATTGCTCGGCACGGAGCACAAATCGCCGCATTCACATGGGCTCGATTGAACAGCACGCCCTGAGTGGCGAACCGGTCGAGGTTCGGGGTGAGATCAAGCGGTCGGCCACCAAACACCCCCAATGACTCGGCGTGCAGGTCGTCTGCGGTGAACAGCAAGATATTGGGTTGTTCGATCGCGAGTGATGGGATTGCATTCGACAGTAGGAAGGCGCCGAACAGTAATGATGAAATTAACGGTTGGCACCAATTGGTTCGTGACATCGCGTGGTTTTCAGATGAAAGTAGTTAAAATTAAAAAGTCAACTTGTCAATTTACCATCTTTTTGAGCCGCCGGCGCTAGCCTCGGGTCCTGCCTATACTTGCCTCGGGTTAAATCGCGTGACACCCGACGCTAGCGCGTGCGACTCAGGTTGTGAGGCTCGTCGCCACGCGAGTCGAGACCTGGAAACACGCTGGTCTACGTATTACACTCGCGAACAGCACGCCGATGACGATCTGTTTTCAGATCTCACCTGCGTTGCCCCAACCCAAAACGGAGTGTTCATGATCTTTTCACGCCATTCAATGCTGGTCCTTCTCGTATCGGCGATCTTGCAAACCACCATCGGTGTCGCAGCAGCTGAAGATTGGCTGCGATTCCGAGGTCCTGCCGGGTTGGGACTGGCGCCCAAACTGAGCATTCCGACCAAGAATGAGCCCGAAGCGATCTTGTGGAAGGTCGAGGTGGATCCGGGCACTTCATCGCCGTTGATTATTGGCGAGAAGATCATCCTCACTTCTCACCAGGATGATCAAAGGACAATCCGATGCCTAAATAGCGAAGACGGCGTGGTGCGGTGGAGCCGAAGTATCACGAGTTCTCACAAGGAACCGTCCACGCGACCAAGTGGACCGGCCACACCTACACCCGTCTGCGACGGCAAACATGTATGGGCACTATTTCCTGATGCGGGGTTGGTCTGTTTCGACATGGACGGGACTCTAGTCTGGGAAAAGCCGCTCGGCCCATTCCACAGCATGCACGGCATCTCCTCGTCTCTGGTGCTCGCCGACGGAAGACTAATCGTCTGTATTGATCAACTCCGTGACTCGTACCTCGTCGCATACGATGCCGGGACGGGAGACGAGGTGTGGCAGGTCAAACGGCACGATGGATTGACGGGCGGATACTCAACACCCACGATCGTGTCAAGAAGTGGTGACGCTTCGATGATCGTGGCAGTCGGGCCATTGGCGCTCACAGCCTACGACGCGACCGACGGCAGAAAGCTGTGGGAGATTCCCGGCGTCGCCAGTGCTCCAATCACGCTGCCGTTGGTCGTCGACGGTCACGTGATTCTCTGCGAGCCAGTCGGCGAAGCAATTCCGTTTTCCATGTTCAGCCGGTACGACAGTGACAAGGACAACGTGTTGACGTTGGAAGAAGTCAAAAAAGACGTCGCCATTTCTCGACTGCTGGAGAGTCTCGACAAGAAGTGGGGCGATGGCGACAAGAAGGTGAACGAAGCCGAGTGGGATCGCGCCTTTGGCACCTTGGTCGATCGCGGTGGGTTGATGTCAGTCCAACTAAGCGAGCCGGATAGCAAAACAACTCCCATTCGGTGGCGATATCGCAAGTCCGTGCCGTACATCGCGTCACCTATTGTCGTGGGACCGTTCGTCTATTTTGTCCAAGATGGCGGTATCCTGACGTCACTTGAGCTGAAGACGGGCAAAGTGGTCAAACGTGCCCGACTCACCAGTGGCGGCAAACAGTACTATGCCTCGCCCGTCGCGGGTGGTCAGGCCGATGATCAGAAGATGCTGTTAGTCAACACAGAAGGTCGTTGCACGGTCATTCAATGTGGGAAGGACTGGAGTGAGTTGGGATCATTTGAACTTGGAGAAGCCTGCTTTTCGACTCCGGCAATTAGTAATGGCCGAGCCTATATTCGCACCCGTGGCCACCTGTTTTGCGTCGGCCGCTGACCTTGCCAAACCAATTCCACCGGCACAGGGCTGGTGGGGATACACTTTTTAAAAAAAACACAATCGGACAACCTCAGGTGAGATCCTCATGTTCCGCATCATCAGCGTCGCACTACTCAGTCTGGTCGCAGTAGAGACTCTTCACGGGGCCGACCGCCCGAACATTCTTTTGATATCGGTCGATGACCTGAACGACTGGACCGGCTGCCTGGGCGGACACCCACAAGCATTGACTCCGAACATTGATCGACTTGCCAATCGAGGAACACTGTTTGCGAACGCGCATTGCCAGTCTCCCGTTTGCAACCCATCGCGGGCCAGCATGATGACGGGCCGCTATCCTCATTCAACAGGGGTCTACTTCCTCAGGCCGGACCTAAGGGTGGCGCCTACGTTAAAAAATGTACTGACACTTCCCGAACAATTTGCGGCCAACGGCTACGACACACTGGCCGTGGGCAAGATTTTTCACGGCGGCGACGAGCGATTCTTCGACGAGTACGGTGGCAAAAATGGAGGCTTCGGCCCTCGCCCGAAAACCAAGATCTCTCAACCCCATGGCCATCCACTGTGGGACTGGGGGGCATACCCGGCTAGCGATGAAATGATGCCGGACTGGATAGCTGCCCAATGGGCTGTTTCGAAACTGAAACAGCGGTCCGACAAGCCTTTTTTTATGGGGGTCGGATTCTATCGCCCGCACGTACCGATGTTCGCGCCGCAAAAGTGGTTCGACAAACATCCTCGAACCAAGATCCAGCTTCCCTTAGTCTCCTCGAACGATCGCGATGATCTGAGCCAATATGCGATTGACCTAACCAATCTGAAGCATGTATCGCCAGAACACTCGTGGGTTGTGGAAGCCGGGCAGTGGGACCATGCCGTCCAAGCCTACCTCGCGTCGGTAACGTTTGCGGATCATTGCGTTGGAATTGTGCTCGATGCGTTGGACGCCAGTCCTCATGCAAAGAACACAATTGTTGTGCTGTTCTCGGATCACGGATTTCACCTTGGCGAGAAACAGCGGTGGGCGAAGCGATCGTTGTGGGAAGATGGCACCCGCGTACCTTTGATCATCTCCGGCCCTGGTCTGCCACGTGGTCAACGAACAGATCGCCCGGCCGAGCTGTTGGATGTATTCCCGACTTTATTGCAACTGGCCCAGTTGGACGCCGATCCGACACTGGAAGGCCAAAGCCTGACGCCGCTGCTCAAAAATCCCAACGCCGATTGGGACCATCCGGCAATTACGAGCTTTGGACCAGGAAACTACGCTATCCGTAGTACAAGGTATCGATTCATCCAATACCACGATGGGTCGCGAGAGTTATACGATCACACCACCGACCAACACGAATGGAAAAACCTGGCAGCCCAAGCGGAGTACGACTCGATACTCGCGGAGCATGCCAAGTACATCCCAGAAAAAGAACACCCGCTGTTACCAGGCGGTTCCACCGGCCATAAAGCGTTCGAGGCATCAAACAAGGCGATGCAAAAACGAATAGACCAATCAAAGTAGAAATTATCAACGCCACACCACTCAGCGAATAGGACTGTTCATGAAGCGAAGTGCCGATCGAATTCTCACGACGCACGTTGGCAGCTTGGCCCGTCCCGACAATGTCTTGGAACTGCTCTTCGCCAAAGAACGTAGTGAACCGTATGACAAGACACTCTTTGAAACCGCGATGCGTGACGCGGTGAAGGGCATCGTACACCAACAAGTGAACATGGGGATCGACGTCGTCTGCGACGGCGAGCAGAGCAAGTCGAGCTTTCTGACGTATATCACGGACCGGTTGAGTGGGTATGCCACCGGTGACCAGCCGGCTGAGGACTTGTGGGTCGAGTCTCGCGAATCGATTGCTTTCCCGGAATTCTATGAGGCGCAGCGCAAATTGCGTGATGGCTTGGTCGCCAAACCGGTAAAGCTCGTCTGCACCGGGCCGGTGAAATACTGTGGCCACGAAGCGCTACACCGTGACATCGCCAACGTGAAGGCGGCCGCCGAAGGTAAGAATCTGGAAGAGATCTTCATGACGGCCGTTTCACCGTCCGACGTAGAAGGCCAACAACCCAATGAATTCTACGATTCCGATGCTGATTACTTGTTTGCGATCGCCGATGCGATGCACGAAGAGTATCAAGCGATCGTCGACGCGGGCCTCATACTCCAGATTGATGACCCCCGCCTTTTGACGTACTACATCTCAAGGCCCGACCTGAGTGTGGACGCATGTCGTCGTTGGGCAGAGTTGCGAGTGGAAGCATTGAATCATGCGTTGAGCGGAGTCGCGACCGAACGCGTCCGCTTTCACACTTGTTATGGCATCAATATCGGGCCTCGAGTTCACGAGATGAACTTGGGCGACATCGTCGATATCATGTTAAAGGTGGACGCTGGAGCCTACTTGTTTGAAGCAGGCAACCCGCGACACGAACACGAGTGGACCGTTTGGGAGAACGTCAAACTTCCCGAGGGAAAGATTATTATTCCAGGAGTCATCTCGCACTCAACTCCGGTCGTGGAGCACCCGCAACTGGTCGCCCAACGTCTCATCCGTTTCGCGAACACAGTGGGTCGAGAAAACGTATTGGGCGGCAGCGATTGCGGATTCGCGTCGTTCGCCGCGACGGAACAGGAAATTCACCCCTCGATTGTTTGGGCAAAATTTCAGAGCCTGGCCGAAGGTGCAAAAATCGCGAGCAAGCAACTGTGGTAAGCCGATGAGTTCTGTTGTCAACGTTCGTAGGTGAAAACGGTGACGCTGCCACTCTCAGTCTGAAGCGTGCGGGCTAAGCAACCACTGCGCAACGTCCGCCTGGTCGATGGTGAACGAGAGCGACGCCGGCGAGACCGTCCGGTACGACTTCGATGCCGGTTCGTAAATGGACCGGACGTCATCCAACGTCAGGGTACGATTCAATCCGTCAACAACACCGTCCAAACGCAAGCGACGGGGCGCTAGGGAAGCAGCAAGATCGGCCAGGTCACTTCTTGTCAAGACACCGGGCAGGACAACATCGTGGGGAATGTAAACGTAGGAACTGGCCAGCACATTGCTATAGCTACTCAAACCGCCATGAACATAGACGGCGCTAACATCGTCTTCAAAGAGCCCAGCGAGCATCGCCAACAGCCCTCCCAGTGGCTCCGAGAATCTCGGCCGCCCGCTAACTCGCTTTGGAACTTGGAAGTCAGTCTCCCGCGCATTGGGTTCCGTGAACGAATCTCCCCATAGAGCGAACTTCTGATGCATGTCATCGCGGCGGCGAAGATACTGCAACACCGCGCGAAGATCACGGAGACGATAACCTATCATGGGTGTTTCAAAGAAGAGAGCGTAGTAGGACATTGAACCATTACCATCGCCACGACTGCCTCGCGATGTTCCAGCGTCGCGCACGTCAGGAATACAAATAGTGGCACCGCGGTCAAGCAGTTGGGCGATGTCATCGGATCGCTCACGGAGGAACTGTTCTTTGCCAGATTGGGCTACGGCAACAACAACTGGCAGCTGCTTCTTTCTGCCAGAACGCGGGTACATTAGAATCATCGGCACAACTATGTCGGCCTCAACCTGCAGGGCGATCCGCTCGATGACAATCGACCTTCTTAGGGCGTATTCGGTGTCGAGCGTCAGAACTTCCACTTCGCCGCGAGGCTGAACGTCACCTAACAGCAGACTCCAGTCGGCTCGAATTTCCTTACGACGATCGGCCGGAGAGTCACCATGCCTTCGTTTCCGAACTGCAACGAGATTCGCTTGAACATCGTTGGTGAGGATCTCACGTACACTCTTAGGTTTGAGTTCTCGTCGAGCTGCGCCGGTCATGCTCCTCAGTTCGTCGACTTCCCGTCGTCCGCTATACTCGTCCTCCGCGGTGACGTGGATGTCAAACCAGCGGTTGAACGCCTGGTGAATCCTCAGCCGATGTTCTGGTCCGATGTTGGTGCAGTGAGACGACTCCGGGGGACTGCCTCTCACGCTTCCCCGACCTAACGTGAAATCGATTTGCTGTTCTGCGTCGTAAAACTCGTAGATTCGATTCAGCCTCTTCCACACCGGGTCACGATCCCTGTCCCAAGAAAACTCGTGTGCGTAGATCAGACCTCGAGGCGCAATGCTAGCCACAATGGCCCAATGCAGGAAGCCATCGACGGCAGTACGGCGCAGGTTTCTCGTGCCCTCCCAATAAGCTCCGCCAAGGTAGTTGAAACGCAGCTCGGCGTCCTCCGGAAGCGGAAAGCGAGTCTCCGGTTGCGGACCACCGAAATTGAACGGGACGGCTGCGTCGATCCGTTGATCGAGAGCAGCAGTAACTGCAGCAATGTCGCCACCACCGGCAACAGCGCCGAGAATTATTAGTCTCTTCTCGTCGATACCAGGACGAGACAGCAGCAGATCGACGCCGCACATCAAGTCCCACACCATCCAACCCATCAAACTCTCCCCGGTCAAATGCAATTGAACATTGGAGTCAAATCGGAAGTAGTAGTCTTGCCGCCACCAACGGTAATTTGAGTCCTTTTTCTTGTAATCACGTTCGCCACGGAACGGATGTTCCCCGCGTTCCCCGTGCCCGACCATGTCAATCACCAAGACCAAACAGCCACTCCGCGCCCACGTCATCCCCATATCCTGCAATTCACCTTGTGTCTTGGGGCGATGATGAGAATGTACGATGAGGATGCCCGGCATCGACTTCGGCGGCCTAGCGGGCGAATAAAGGTTCGCCGTGACCCAAAAACCTGGCCGTGTACGGTAGACCAAGTTCTCGATCAGGTAACCATCTCCTTTGATGCTGCCGGTGATGCGAACATTCAGATCTACTCTCCGTTCTGGAAAAGTGCCGAGCGCCAAACGCAACCGTTTTACGCATTGTTCACGCATGCGGTCCCAGGCGTCACGCGACTCTATCCCCCGCCAGTTGGTCACGTCACGCCGGTTCACCATGTCGCCGCGCGCTCGAAGATTACGCCAGGTCTGATCGGCGAATCTTGCTTTTTGGTCGTCCGACAGAACGGCGGACGACATCGACGCAATCATCGTTGCCAGCTCGGATTTTTCGTTCACCTGGGCCAGCACATGGCTTGGCTGCCGCATTGGCCCACTAAGAAATGTGACGAAAACAACAAGGAGCGAAGTCCGCTTTGCGAGCATCGAAAACCTCTCCCCTACGGTAGTTTTTTCGGTTATGCTTAACGCCAGATTCGCAAGGTGAGTCTGCCGACAGAACATATCTATTGGAGATGCCCCACATGGCTCGTTCGATTCCACATCGCTTCCTTTGGACGTTCATGACATTGGTCTTGCTGGCCCCACAAGTGCAGGCCGAACAATGGCCCAATTGGCGGGGCCCACTGGGAAATGGGATTTCATCCGATACCAATGTAACACTCCACTGGGACAAAGAAACGAACATTGCTTGGCGGCTTCCGCTACCGGGCAAGGCAGGAGCCACTCCAGCAGTCTGGAATGATCGCATCTTCGTCACGTCCAAAGATGGCGATGACCTGGTACTGATCTGTGTTGGAACGGACGGAAAAAAACGGTGGCAGCGAACCGTTGGTGGTCGTGATCGATTCGTGCGTAACGATGAGGGGAACATGGCTTCTCCGTCGCCGACAACTGATGGAGAACACGTTTGGGCGGCAATGAGTACCGGCGACGTGGCCTGTTTTGACCTGGATGGCAACGAGGCCTGGCGGTTGAATCTGCAAGATCGATACGGGAAACTCAAAATCGCTTTCGGTCTTTCCTCGACTCCTGTTGTCTTCGGTGATGCGATCTATTTCCAAATGATCCATGGCGAGGGAAAAGCCGAGTCACAGGAAGCAATGGTCATCTCGCTTGAGAAGACCACGGGAAAAGAGATTTGGCGACGGGATCGTGTCACCGGCGCAAGATCTGAAAACGAACATTCGTACGCTTCTCCAATCCTCTACAATTTTGGCGGCGAAGCCTATTTGATCACCCATGGTGCGGATTACACGATCGCGCACGAATTGAAGGACGGCCGAGAACGATGGCGACTTGGAGGTCTTAACCCGCAAGACGATCCGACTCGCCGTTACCACCCCACGCTTCGCTTTGTCGCCTCGCCGGCGGCGGCCGAGGGGATCATCATCAGCCCCACGGCCAAGAATGGGCCCGTGTTTGCCATACGTCCGGATCAACACGGCGACCTGACGGGCAAGCAGTCGGCCCAGATATGGATGCGGCCACGGAATACGCCTGACGTACCTTCACCATTGATCGCCGGTGGATTGGTCTACCTGTGTCGCGAGAATGGTGTCCTGCAATGTCACGATGCGGCAACCGGCGAAGAGGTTTACACCCAACGCCTTCACGATCGACGTCACCGCGCTTCACCCGTGCTGGCGAATGGGCACATCTATCTGACCGCCCGCGATGGACGCGTCACGGTCGTGAAAGCCGGTCGTAAATTTGAGATCGTCGCGCAAAACGATACGAACGAAGAAACCTCCGCGTCGCTCGCCATCTCCGATGGTACGATTTACCTGCGTACGTTCGAGGCGTTGTGGGCTATTTGCAAACCATAGATAGTAAGGAGAAGATTCATGCTGGGGACATCAAGCCGGCGTCGCTTTCTCGTTGCGTCCACCGCACTAGTCTGTCATGCGGCAGTCAGCACGAAAGCCGACGAGTTACCAAAGTCCCAAATACGAGCAACGGACGGCGATCCAAAAGAACCGGACTGGAAACGTCGCCTGACCATTCGTGTTGGTGTCAAAGACGCCGACTTGAATGGCACCAACGAGAAAGTGATTCAGGCCGCCTGCGACTACGTGACAAGGATGGGCGGCGGCACGGTGCAGATCCTCCCAGGTGTGTACACATTTCGCAACTCCGTCTACCTGCCATCCAATATCCGAATCGTCGGCAGTGGACCAGAGACAATTCTCACCAAGGGCCCGTCCGAGTCGGTCGATCTAACGGCGGATTCCGATTGGTACGATCAGCAGATCAAACTGGCCAAGAGCAGTGCGTTCCGTGTTGGCGACGGCGTTGTCTTGTTCGCAAAAAACCCGCACAACGGAAGCCAGGAAGTAATCAAGCGGACGCTTGTCGCGCAGTCGGGTAACACATTCAAGTTGAACAACGGCCTGCGAAAGAACCTTTGGTTATCCGGTAAACCTCGTTGCGCCTCGGTCTTTCCGCTGTTGACGAGCGAATACACATCAGACGTCGTCATTGAGAATCTTACGATCGATGGCAATGGCAAGGAAAACGAGAATCTCAACGGCAACTATGGAGGATGTATCTTCCTTCAGGACTGTAACCGATACACCTTCCGCAACGTCGAGACCCGCAACTACAACGGCGATGGCATCAGCTTCCAAATCTGCCACGACGTTCGTGTTGAAAACTGCCATTCGCACGACAACGCCAATCTTGGCCTGCATCCCGGCTCCGGATCGCAACGACCAGTTATTGTCGGGTCGCGAATGGAAAACAACACGATTGGCTTGTTCTGGTGCTGGGGCGTCAGGTTTGGGCGAGCCGAGAATAACAAGATGATTGGCAACCGCAGCTACGGAATTTCGATCGGACATAATGATACCGACAATGTGATGCGCAACAATCTGGTGAAGAACAGTGGTCAAGTCGGCATTCTGTTCCGTGACGATTCGCGCGGCTTGGACTTCTGGGCCAATCGGAATCTTGTTGAGAACAACAAAATCATCAATAGTGGCGGCGAATCTGGAGTTGCTATCGACATTCGCGGAAAAACGAAGGACATCGCGATCAGCAACAACCAGTTGAGCGAGACGCGCGGTGCCGAGATGCGTGTAGGTATCCGTATCGCAGCTCAAACCGAGCGAATTCGTATTGAAGGCAACGAAGTGACTGGCTTCGCGCAGACGATCGTGCGTGACGCGTAGATGATGGCGTAGATCACCCAACAATGTGTGGCACTGGCTCTGCCACTATTGGGCAGAGCCAGCGCCACACATTGATTGATTGATCCGCATTGCCTTGCAACGAATTACCTTCGCCCCGCGGCTGATTCTTCGACCTTGTCCAATTCCTCTTGGATATGGTTGAGATTCGGGTCGATTTTCAAAATTGACAGATACCACTTCACGGCCTGTGTCGGGTCGCCCCGACCAGCAAACAACCGTGCGAGCAAATGACGAGGTGTGATCGCGTCCGGTCGATATTCGCTGGCCCATTGATACGCCTCGATCGCTCGAACGAATCTGCCTTGGCCCTCCAACGCCTCGGCCAACGCAAGGACAATGTCATAACTTGGCGAGCTGTCAGCGAGGTCCTGAAGAAGTGCAGTAGCGTCACCAAACTCTCCGAGCTTCGTCATCGTGAGGGCGAAATGGTACTTCGATTTGTCATTCAGAGCTCTCGCTTTAAGGGCCGCACGATAGTGATCATTGGCCCGCAGAAAGTCCTCCCCTTGAAAATAGAGGAAAGCGAGTCGCCAGCGAGCTGGCCAATGGTCTGGCTGATGATGTAGCAGTCGCTCCAGTTTTTGGATCGCTGACGGATTTTCGCCACGAGTCGCCTGATAAACGGCGGCGTAAAACAAGGCCTCTGGATCGTCAGGTAAATTGGCCGCTTCCCGCAAGGCAACGGCTTTCAATGCCAGTGGTCCGGCTTCGGATTTCTTGCCGGACCAGCCCAGTACTTGGGCCAAGTTGCGAAGTGACACCGCCTGACTCTCGGTATCAACCGTTTTTTCTACTCGATTTACAACGTCCTTGATCTCGCCAGCACTCCACCGCGGACTTGAGTTTGGAATAGTGCCCATTTGGCGAAGCGCCTCCACCAAAGAAAATGCCAGCAGGCGGTTGGCTGCCACCGTTGGATGGACGTGATCGAGGAACAGTTCGCGACCAAGAACTGAGTGCCCGAACGCATCTTGATTTTCCTCTTCGAGGATTGCCGGAAAATCGATCAACGGTATCTCTCGGGCGACGGCCGTTCGATCAATCATCTGGCGAATCGAGCTGGTCACCCGCAGCGGGCAGACATCCTCGTCGACGGCCCGCTGAAAAGCGTTAGACGCCTCTTCCCAATGATGCAATGAATAGAGTGACCGACCAATTCGATAGTGCAGTTGGGCAAACTGGTCGTCGATGACTTCGGCAGCTCGAAATTCGGCGACTGCCTGTTCGTCTTTTCCATCGTTTTGGTAGGCCGTTCCCAATTCGAAGAGCGTGTTCCATTTCGTCAACTGTTCGCTTGTCAGCCCGTGCCCATGTTGGCTCTTGAATGGCGAGAAGTCCTTCAAGTTTGCAGCTGGAGACACGATCACGACACGCGCTTTGACAGCGTGAGCAGTGTCGATAATCCTGGCCAGGTTGAACGCCAGGTGCCGGAGTACTTGCGGTCGTTGCAACATCGACCGCTCGTAAGACTCCGGTCCAATGGAATGATCCAAAATGGCATCCACTTCGCTCGGCAGAATCGTACGTACATCCTCAGGACCGTTCGAATGCAGCCAAGAACGCAACAGTGAATAACTGCGACTATGAGCAAGTACCCGTCGAAGACCACGCTCACTGGCGGGCATGCTGCGCAGGTCTTGGTAGGTACGTTGTTCGAGGAATTCGTTATGCCCGGTGTAGACCACAAATAGGTCTGGCTGGTAGCGACACAATTCGTCCATCAATGAGGCAACTCGATAACTCGCGTAACTGATCCCGCCAGCGTTGATTACCTCGTAATTTCGACGGCCATCGGCCAACGGCAAAAACTCGCGAAGCCAACCGACGTAGGAGGTTTGGTCGTCGTAAGGTCGTCCATAGGTCGTCGAGCCGCCGAGGCAGAAAATCCGAAAAGAATCTGGGTCCTTTTCGGCGGAAAAGCTCTGCGGGTTGAAGTAGCTCAGTCGATTTTGAGCTGTCGACCTTTGACTTGCACCTGTCGTGGAATCCTGAACAAACAAGGGCGTCGTTGATTCAAAACCGACGAATGGGTCCTCGTTTGTGATCAGCGGTTCCACCCGCAAGACGAACAACATCGCCTCGACCAACAGACATATCATGACGGTCGTCAGGCAGCCGTACCCGGCTTTTTTCCAGCGGGTCATCTTAATACGCGGTCGTCGATTCAAGCCTGTCATTCCCTCCGTACAGATAACAAATCGCGCCAATTCTCTCGTGCTGAAACTCACCGTCCCGGCACAAAATGGTTCGCTATTGTTGTCCGCGACGCCCAGCAATAATAGCACGAAGCGCAAGGCGAGTGAGCCATACGGATGGCAATTCACTCATTTCACGCCGCCGGGTAACCGCACAGGGAAACATAAGAAGGGGAACAGGGATCGGTCGCTGGCACGGCCCCTTTGTGGCTTTCTGTCTTTGTGTGAAAGATGAGATGCTCACACGAAGCGATAAGACTCAAGCGTGACACGGGGTTCGATTCTCGCTACATTGTTGGGCAGTCCGTTCAAGTCTCATGCCGGGTCCCGAGCCCCGCAGGATTACCACATGTTACAAAATTGCGTTTCGCATCGAATTCGAACTATCGCCGCCGTCACGTTCCTTTGCACGATGGGCTCGTCGCTTGTTGCAGCCGAGCCATCTTGGCCATCGTGGCGTGGTCCACATCGAGACGGGATTTCGACGGAAAAAGGGCTGCTCGCGTCATGGCCCGAGGACGGACCCGAATTATTATGGCAAGTCGACGATTTGGGTAGCGGCTTCTCAAGCATCTCGATTGCCGATGGCCGCATCTTTACGATGGGGCAAATTCGCAAGCCGGAACCCGGTGCCTATTTAATTGCATTAAATCTCTCTGATGGCTCGGTACTCTGGAAAACTCGTCTTGGCGGAGGTTCGCCAAATTCAACCCCGACAGTCGACGGAGATCGCGTCTATGCGTTAGATCGTAATGGACATTTGGCCTGCGTTTCGACGAGCAATGGCAATGTTCTTTGGGAAAAAGACTTCTCCTCCGACTTTGGCGGCAAAATGATGTCCGGCTGGGGCTACAGCGAATCACCGTTAGTCGATGGAAATCACCTCATTTGCACGCCGGGCAGCGAACAGGCCGCCATTGCGGCACTCGACAAGATGACGGGAGAAGTGGTTTGGAAGACGTCGGCGACGGACCTTGGTGGCGCTGCCTACTCGTCGGTCGTTGTCAGCAACGCTGGCGGCGTCAAGCAATATGTTCAGTTGATGGGTCGAGGTGTAATTTCGGTGGACGCATCCAGCGGTGAGTTGCTGTGGAGCTACAAACGCGTCGCTAACGGAACAGCGAATATCCCCACACCGATTGTACGAGGCGACTACGTGTTCTGTTCCACCGGCTATGGTTCTGGCGCGGCCCTATTAAAGGTCCAGCCTATGGCGAAAGACGTGGAAGAGGTCTATTTCCTAAAAGGCAAACAACTTCAAAATCACCACGGTGGAATGATTTTGCTGGGTGATTACTTGTACTGTGGGCATGGCCACAACAGTGGACTGCCGATTTGTATTGAATTCGCTACTGGGGAAATCGTCTGGGGTCCGACCCGAGGTGCCGGCGATGGTTCCGCCGCGGTCGTCTTCGCCGACGGACATCTTTACTTCCGCTACGAGAACGGCAAAGTCGCGTTGGTGGAAGCGACGCCTGACGAATATCGGCTGAAAAGTGAATTCAAAATGGCGACCAACAATGGCAAGAGCTGGCCGCATCCAGTCATTGCGGACGGCAAATTGTACCTACGCGATAAACAGTCGCTGCTGTGTTACGCCATCCGCAAATAATCGAAACTCGACAACCGCATCAAGACGACAATTCGGACGGCCTATTTTCGACGGGGAGACCAGACCGGCTGGATCATTTGTGCGTCGATTTTTTTCCAGGCAGTCAACAGTTCTTCGACTTTGGTCGGATTCTGTTCGGCCAGGTTGTTGGACTCACTGATGTCTCGACTCAAGTCGTACAGCTCCCACTGTTCAACTTTGCCTCGGCGCGGGTTTCGCAGCAGCTTCCAATCACCGAGTCGAATGGCCGTCCGACTCCCCAACCTCCAGAAAAGCTCCTCGTGTGGGCGCTTTGATTTTGCCGTTCCGTTGAGATAGGGAATGAGGTTTGTGCCGTCGTATGTTCTATTTTTGGGCAAATTTGTGCCAGCCAACTCGGTCGCTGTGGCAAACACATCCAACGAGATCACCGGCTGTCGGTAGACCATCTTTTCGGGCAAGTGTCCTTTCCACTGCAGTAGGAAGGGGACGCGAATGCCGCCTTCGTAGACGCTTCCCTTGCCGTCGCGAAGTGGCAGGTTGCTAGAAGTGAGTTCTCTCGTTGGCCCGCCGTTATCACTGATGAAAAAAATGAGCGTGTTCTCTTCCAGGTCTTCGTCGCGGATCTTTGCTAACACCGCGCCGACGCTGTCATCGAGATTGGCCAACATTGCAGCGAAAATACGTCGTTGCACATCGTCGATGTGGGAAAACTTGACCATGTAACGGTCGGCCGCCTGCAGCGGACTGTGGACAGCGTTGTAGGCCAGACACAGAAAGAACGGCTTATCAGAATTTCGACCGACAAAATCGACCGCCTCGCGAGTCAGCGCGTCGGTCAAATAAAGTGGTTCCTCGACTGGTTGTCCGCCACGATAGATCGGGTTGTCTGCGTCATAGTCCGGTTCGGTAGAACCCATGTGTGTCGAGAATATGAGTTTGCCATCTGCGGCGGTCCACCGTCCCCGCCCGCCACCGGGCAAGACGCGACGCCTCAGCCAAGTTGTCGCATTCGAGTACGGAGGCGGAACGTAGTAGTGTCCTTCATGTAAGAATCCGAAAAACTCGTCAAAGCCGCGACGGATCGGATTGTATTTCGCCGTTCCGCCGAGGTGCCATTTTCCGATCAAACCAGTGACATAGCCTGAGTCGACAAGCACATCCGCCAACGTCTTCTCGCCGATCGGCAAACCGGCGTCGAGGTCTTCGTTGAAGGCGCCGGTCGGATTGTATTCATGGCCGAACCTCGTTTGGTATCGCCCCGTCAGTAACCCGGCACGTGACGCACTGCAAAAAGCAGCCGTCACATACCCTTGAGAAAAACGGACGCCATTGGCGGCAATTGAGTCGATGTTTGGCGTCGGGATTTGTGGGTTCCCCTGGCAACCCAGCTCCCCATAGCCGAGGTCATCGGCAATCAACAGGACTATATTGGGAAGATCGGCTTCCGCACGACACATATTGCCATCTGTCTGCCAAATGCAAAGGATGAAAAACAAAAACAAAACCACGCTTGTACTGCTGGCATGACTTATGCCAAACTTTGTCTTCCAAACGCGTTTGGTATCCACAAGTTTGCACATGATGTATCCTCCAGACGTCCCACTATTCTCTCGACCACTGCGTCCAACTGACGACTAACAACTGTAGACTGACAACGAACACTTGGCGAGTGCCTCACGTCATGGCGACACCTGACGAACTCCGAGCCCTTTCGACCAAATTGACGGGTGAGCTTCATACGGGCGACCTAATGAGGAAGGTCTATTCGACGGATGCGTCGATATACCAGCAACTTCCCCTGGCAGTAGCCATACCGGCCCACAAGTCGGACCTGCGAGTGCTCATCAAGTTCGCCAACCAGCATGGTATAGGGCTCATCCCGCGAACGGCTGGAACCTCGCTTGCGGGTCAAGTCGTGGGCTCAGGCATTGTCGTGGACGTTTCGCGGACATTTACCGAGATTCTGGAGATAAATCCCGTCGAAGGTTGGGTGCGCTGTCAACCTGGCGTGATTCGAAATGAGTTGAACATGGCTCTCGAATCGCACGGTCTGTTGTTTGGCCCAGAGACGTCGACTCAAAACCGAGCCATGCTGGGAGGCATGTTGGGCAACAATTCTTGCGGTTCAAACTCGGTAAAGTATGGCAGTGTGCGAGACCACATCCTCCAGGTAACCGCCTTGCTCTCGGACGGGTCTGAGGCGGTGTTCGGCCCGCTTTCGGCGGAGGAATTTGTGGCGAAGTGCAACGGCCCCGACGGACTGGAAACGCAGATCTATCGGGACGTGTACGATCTCCTTGCCGACTCGGAAGTTCGCCATGAAATCGTTGAACAGTTCCCCAAACCAACGATTCCACGACGCAATACCGGATACGCTCTCGATTTATTAATGGATGCGACATGTTTCGACGCAACGTCCTCACACCCATTTAATTTTGGAAAACTGATCGCTGGTAGCGAAGGCACACTCTGCCTCGTGACGGAGATGAAACTGCATTGCGACCGTTTGCCACCTGCGGAAAGCGGCCTGTTGTGCGCGCACTTCGAGACGGTAAACGAGGCACTTCGAGCAACTCAGATTGCCGTTGGGTTCGACTGTTTTGCATGTGAACTGATCGACAAATACATTCTAGATTGCACAAAACGCAGCCTTGAGCATCGAGAGAACCGCTTCTTCCTAGAAGGCGATCCAGGTGCTGTATTAGTCATTGAGATTCGCGGCAAGAGCCAAGACGAGGTCCTGACGGTCACGAATCAAATCGAGGCTTCCCTCCGAGACAACGGTCTGGGAAACGCTTTCCCCGTACTGTTCGGCGACGATGCCATCAAAGTATGGAATCTCCGCAAGGCGGGACTGGGGCTACTCTCCAACGTGCCGGGCGACGACAAACCCACGTCAGTCGTGGAAGACACGGCGGTCGATGTGAGCGACCTACCAGAGTACATCGCCGAGTTCAATCGTCAACTCGATGAACAGCTCGGCTTGGACTGCGTGCATTACGCGCATGCGGGATCCGGCGAAATTCACCTCCGTCCTGTCCTGAATCTAAAAACCGAGTCGGGTCATCGGAAGTTCCGCCAAGTCGCCGAGATGATCGCAGACCTGGTGAAGAAATACCGGGGTTCACTATCAGGTGAACACGGTGATGGCCGTTTGCGTGGAGAGTTCTTGCGTCGGATGATAGGCGAAAAAAACTATCGGCTTGTGGAACGAGTGAAACGAAGCTGGGACCCGAACAGTATTTTCAATCCCGGCAAGATTGTTAACACGCCGCCAATGGACAGCCAACTTCGTTTTGCGCCGAGCCAAACGACGCCCGAGATTGAGACCGTTTTTGATTGGTCAGCTACGAATGGTGTCGTCCGTGCGGCCGAGCAGTGCAACGGTTCGGGCGATTGTCGCAAGACCCATCTTTCCGGCGGAACGATGTGTCCGAGCTACATGGCGACGCGGAACGAGAAAGATACAACCCGCGCACGCGCCAACATGCTGCGGAACGTACTGACGGGATCGACGAAGGACAACCCGTTCGATAGCGAAGAACTAAAAGACATCCTCGACTTGTGCCTTTCCTGTAAGGGCTGCAAGAAGGAATGCCCATCGAGCGTCGACATGGCAAAACTAAAGGCCGAGTTTCAGCAACATTATTACGATGCCCATGGAATTCCGTTCCGCACGCGATTGATTGGCAATTTCAATCGCAGCCAACGCATCGCCTCGTGGGCCCCCTGGCTTTGGAATCTCTTGTTCGGCACTGCGCCCGTACGACGCTTGCTCAACCGCATGATTGGCTTTCACGCGGATCGGACGATTCCGCTCCTTAGCCGGCAGACACTGAGACGTTGGTTTTCCCAACACAAATCGCCGGCTGAAGCTGGTTCCCGCGGCGAAGTCCTTTTCTTCTGTGATGAGTTTACCAACTATATTGACGTCGAGATTGGTAAAACGGCGGTGAAACTATTGGAGCAATTGGGATACAAAGTCACCATGCCCGATCACGGTGAAAGTGGGCGATCCTGGCTCTCAAAGGGACTGGTCCGTCAGGCCAGACAACGCATTGGACGCAACGTTGAGCTCTTAGGAAAAGAGGTCACAGCTAACAGGCCGTTGATTGGAATCGAGCCGTCCGCCATTCTGACATTCCGCGACGAAGCGCTCGAGCTCTTCGAGGAACCGCTGAAGTCGGTTGCGCACCGCATGGCGCCACACTGTTTGATGCTGGAAGAGTTCATCGTCCAAGAAATGAACGCCGGACGACTTACACCGGACTTGTTTACCGCGGAAACACGTCAGATCCGTTTGCACGGCCATTGTTTCCAGAAAGCGCTCGTCGGAGTTAACGCATCACTCACTGCCCTCAGTCTGCCCGTCAACTACCAGGTTTCGACCATCCCCAGTGGTTGCTGCGGTATGGCGGGGTCGTTTGGATACGAACGTGAACACTACCAACTGTCGATGGATATTGCCGAATTAGTACTCTTGCCTGCTGTCCGCAATGCGGTCGACGAAGTTGTCGCTGCTCCTGGTACATCGTGTCGGCATCAGATTCACGACGGTACGGGAAAGAGAGCGCGGCATCCAGCAGAAATTCTCTTTGAGGCGCTGAAGTAGTGAAGTGCCAGCGAAACCCAGTGCGTGAACGAGCGAGAAACTGCAACGCCGAATCAATAGTGCGGCGGCCGCTCATTCGGTGGCAGCTCGCGCGATTCATGGTTTGTGATCAACCACTCGATTTTCTCGGTCTGGCGCAGAATCTGCAGGTTGAGTCGATCGAGTTCCCGTCGCATCTCAACAACGGTCTCATTGAGTTGGCCAATCACATCGTCCTGGTGGGCCAACAGCGATTCGACTTGCGTCAAACGGTCAACGGGATCTTGGTTTATTTCCGACATCGTTGTGCCAACGGAGATCGCTCGAAGGAGAAAAGTGAGACGCAATCGGTGCCAATCGGAATTTTTTTTGGGCAGTGGTTGTCGGTGAGTCATGAGACGCAAGTAAGCGGCATTCCAGGGTTTGAGGCCTAGATAGGCCCTAGACTAGGCTCTGTTTCCCTCCCGTCAACCGTCCACCACGACTCAACCTGACCCACGCCCGGAAAATCTCTTGGTATGCCGATTTGAAAAATAACAAGAACTGCGATAGCTTGGTGATGCCGTGGAGAAACGCGGAAACCAGGAACCACTCCCAGAGTGATTAATTTTCAAGGAATATATCCCAATTCAAGAAGAGGAGTTT
>DUDC01000101.1 GCA_012959465.1 Planctomycetaceae bacterium | reverse complement strand
ACTGTGTGGTATGCAGAACGGTACGTAAAGGAAGAACGGCCTGGCTTGATTCTCTCGAATGAACTCCAAGGTAAAATTCGCAAACATGTCGTGAGTGTATTGAGTTTGTTTACCGTCGCTGTTCCCGTCCAGGTTGACGCGTTGGCGATTGCGCCAGATATACGTGGGATAATACGTGTGGGCACGTCTTTGGTTGAGATAGCCAAACCACTCGTCGAATCCCTGGCTGTTTGGCTGGCCCGATGTGTTGGGCTCGCCCAGCCCCCATTTCCCAGTCATGCCGGTCACGTATCCGGCTTGTTTTAGAATTTCGGCAACAGTGACATCCTGTTTTCTCAACGGGACTCTGCCTTTGCCACCGCCCAATCCCTGCACACCACCGGTTCCGAAGTTACCGCGAACCGTTGTGTGTCCGGTGTGCTCCCCTGTCATCAATACACTGCGCGATGGGGCACAGACGGTCGAACCCGCGTAGCACTGGGTGAATCGCAAGCCGCCGGTTGCCAGCTGACGATATGTGGAGTCTTAATGACTTGCTGGCCGTAGCATCCCAAGTCGCCATATCCCAAATCATCCGCCATGACAAAAATGATATTGGGTTTCGCAATTGTCTCGGCGGCACTGAGAGTGAGGACAAAACTCTGCAATGAAACCATGGCAGCTCCACCGATCGTCAAGACAAGTCCGAACCTGGTAGAAACTGTGTTCATGAGATTTTCACTGTTTTTCTGTCTAGACTACTGATACTGCAAGGATCCTAGATTTCTAGCACTAGGCCAGACGTGCAAGATGAAACCACACATTGCAGTGAAAACGATCCCCCTTGCCGTTTTTCTGGGACGTTCGGGCGAGATAAAGCGAACAAAAAAATGCGGCGTAGCCATAGGTCGGATGTACCGGCCGCACGCTAACGTGGTGATGACGCCTAGAGTGTCGACGTCGGATGTCTTGTAGAATAAACCGCTGGATGAACATGGGGCGCTCTGTTTAAAGTGCCTTGGTAGGTAGCATTCGATGAGGTCTTTCCATGCGATGCAAACGGTTTTCGCTGTTTTTCGTCATCATTGGGCTGTCCGTCTCGCTGAGCGCTTCGCTGTTCGGGGTCTGTGAAGTCGCGGAGGAGGAGCATCGGGCGCCGCCGAATATCGTTCTCCTGCTCGCCGACGATCTCGGTTGGACCGGACTGGGTTGCTTTGGCAGTGACCTTTATGAGACTCCGAACTTGGATCGGTTCGCTCGGTCAGGGATGAAGTTCACCGATGCCTATGCCGCTTGCACGGTCTGCTCACCGACTCGCGCATCGATCATGACCGGAATGTATCCGGCTCGGCTCCGTCTGACTGACTTCATTGCCGGTCAGAATCGACCGTATGCGAAGCTGCGGATTCCGGATTGGAACAAAGGGCTTGATCATTCTTTTGTCACGATCGCCGAAGCACTGCGCGATGCAACCTACAGGACGGCTCAGATTGGCAAGTGGCATTTGAATCACGCGGGACGCGACGCGAGTGCCTACGATGCCACGAAGCACGGTTTCGATATTCAAGTCGGAAGGCCGAGAGGCACGAGAGGATATCGGCTGCCAGCTGGCGCGAATTCGAAAGGGGAATCGGGGAGCGCTTATCTGACGGATTATCTGACGGATAAGGCTATCGAGTTCATTGACAAGTCGAAGGACGAACCGTTTTTCCTCTACTTCGCATATCACGTCCCGCACACGCCGATTCAAGGACGTGAGGACCTTGTGGCGAAGTTTTCCAAGAAAGTTCGGACCGACGCGATTCACAAGAATCCAACCTATGCCGCCATGGTCGCCAGCATGGATCAAAGTGTTGGGCGTGTGTTGGAACGACTGGACCGACACGATATCACAGACAACACGTTGGTCATCTTTACGTCGGACAACGGCGGGCTGACGCAACGATACGGAAAGCACGACAGCTTTACCGAGAACCTCCCGTTGCGAAGAGGCAAGGGTTCGGCTTATGAAGGCGGCGTTCGCGTTCCGACGATCGTGCGCTGGCCTGGTGTCACGGAAGCTGGAAGTGTCTGTGTCGAGCCGATCTTGACGATCGATTATTATCCGACGCTGCTCGAAATTGCCTCGGCCTCCGGCGACCGAACGCACAACGCATCGGTCGATGGCATCAGCATCGTACCGCTGTTGCGTGACTCCGCGTCGACACTTGATCGCGATTTGTATTGGCACTATCCGCACTACCATGCCGGTGGTGATGGCCCCTACAGTGCAATTCGATCAGGAGTTTGGCGATTGATTGAGTTTCATGAAGACGAAGGACTCCGACTGTTCAATCTGGCAACCGACATCGGGGAACAACATGATCTGGCGTCGCAAATGCCAGAGCGGGCCGACAAGCTGCAGGCAAAATTGCACGCCTGGCGCCAGCGTGTTTCCGCGCAAATGCCAACAGCGAATCCAAAATTTGATGCCGCCCGAGCGACGGAAGTGGGACGCCGAAAACGGCAGTAGAAACCGCATGATCACAGTACCGCAGGCAAGAGTCACCATGAAACATTTGCTTTCGATTATGGCAATCGTTTTGCTCCTGAACTTCACCGGTGCAATCGCCTCTCGGGCTGGTGACGAAGTTCTGTTGCGAGCAGGAGCTGCCGCGGTGGATATTTCCCCCCAGACGCTGCCCGCTTTGCAGAATGGTGGTTTTCTACGGCGGGTCACGAATCGCGTTGTAGATCCGCTACATGCACGAGCACTGGTTCTGAGTGACGGCAAGGAAACGATCGCGATTGTAATTGTGGATTCGTGCATGTTCCCGACCACGCTCTGCGACGAAATAAAGCGGCTTGCGACGAAGGAGACAGGGATTCCAGCCAATCGCATTCTGATCAGCGCGACGCATGCGCATTCCGCGCCGGCGGCCATGATGTGTCTGGGCTGTGCGGCCGACGAGGCCTATGTGAAATTTGTGCCGTCTCGAGTTGCCCGGGCAATCGCCGCTGCCCACAAGGACCTGCAGCCCGCGAAGTTGGGCTGGGCGATCGTGGATGGGGCGGATCTGACCAACTGCCGACGGTGGATCACGCGCAGCGATCGCATGGGGACCGATCCATTCGGTCGGCAGACGGTTCGAGCGATGATGCATCCCGGCTATCAAAATCCCAATTACACCAGTCCCGCAGGGCCGATCGATCCCTGGCTATCCGTGCTCAGCGTTGTATCTGCCAATGACGAGACGCCGATCTGCGTGATGGCAAATTTGTCAATGCACTACTTCGGCGGCGCCGGTTTCTCGGCCGGTTACTTTGGCGAAGTTGCCGTGATGCTGGAGGCGCGGATTGGGAAATTAAGCAGTGTGGAAACACCCGGATTCGTGGGGGTCATGTCCCAGGGGACGAGCGGCGACCTGCACTGGATGGATTACAGCAATCCGAACAGAGGAATCAGCAGGCAGCAATACGCGGCGAGCGTGGCTGATCGTGTTCTGCAGGCGTGGAAAACGATCGAACATCATGCAAACCACTCACTGACTATGGCGGAAAAACGGCTTACAATCGACCTCCGCACTCCCTCGCAAGGCCGCCGCGAATGGGCGCGACCGATTAACGCTGAGCGCCTCGATCGGCCGCCGCGAAACCAAGTCGAAGTCTACGCACAACAGGTTGAATGGATTCACGAAAACCCCAAGGCGGAAGTTGTTCTGCAGGCGGTTCGAATCGGCGAACTCGGAATCACCGCGATTCCCAACGAAGTCTACGGAATCACGGGGCTGAAACTAAAAAGACAAAGCCCGTTGGCCGCCACTTTCAATCTGGAACTTGCTAACGGAGCAACCGGCTATATCCCTCCGCCCGAACAACATCGGCTAGGTGGCTATACAACCTGGCCCGCGCGAACGGCCGGCCTCGATGAACAAGCGGAACCGCTGATCGTCGAAACGCTTTTGAGCTTGCTGGAAACCGTCGCCGGCAAGAAGCGACGAGCGATCGTGCATCCGAACTCGCCATATTCAGAAGCGGTCATCAGCAAAAAGCCGATCGCTTATTGGCGGCTGGCTGATATGATCTCGACTCAAGTCGAGGACGCCGTTGGTGAAAACCACGCTCGTCATCAGGGCGCTATTGCCTTGTTCCTGCCGGGACCGAACGGTTCAGGCTTCACGGCAGGAGACTACGGAAGCCGGTCGGTCTATCTTGCTGGCGGACACGTTGAAGCAAGTCTCGATCAGCTCCAACGCAAATACAGCGTGGCGATGTGGTTTTCCAACGCGCTGCCAGTAGACGCTCGCGATTGCACAGGAGTTCTGCTCTCGAACGAATCAGAAACACTACTGATTGACGGTAAATCCGCAGGCGAACAGTCAGGAAAACTGGTCTTAAGAGTTGGCAAGAAGTCGTTTACCGGCAAGACGCATATCGCCAGAAATCATTGGCAGCACGTAACGATCACAAGGGACGAGCAGGATGTCCGCGTGTATCTGGATGGCCGGGCAGAGCCGGAGATTGATGCGAGGATCAGAGCATCGGAATCGTCAATGCGATGGTTGATTGGCAGCAACGAAGACTCGACAACGACCTTCGATGGCAAGGTCGCTGACGTGGCCGTGTTCGATCGAGTGTTGTCGGCAGCCGAAATCGTCGACCTGTACGCCAAGTCGGGCATGACGCCACCCGCTCGTCCCAAACCGACAGTTGTTCTCAGCGCGAAACCATCGGACGCGGAAGCGCGCAAGAAATACGCTGACGCCGTTCTGGCGTCGAAGCCCGTTGCGTTCTGGCGACTACACGACAAACCCAATCAATCGGCGGAGGACTCGTCTGGGAAACACTCGGCGATATACGAAAACGGAGCATCGCCGCTAAACCCGGGAGCTGCCAATCCGAATTTCACCGGCGGCCGAGTAAAAGCACGGGTTCCCAAACTGGGCAACA
>DUDC01000100.1 GCA_012959465.1 Planctomycetaceae bacterium | reverse complement strand
CCACCCGTAAATCGTGTGAAATGCGGCACTTTGAGTTCGGCTGAGTTTTTTGACCCTACGGGGCCAGATTGGCGAAGAATCGACCGGCTGAGATGAGCGATGTTTCAGATTTCGGAAGTGCAAGAAGCTCCTGCATTTAACGGTCGGCGGAGTTTTTTGACCCTACGGGCACGCGCTAGCGTCCGCTCCGTACCGAATTGTGTAATGATCGTGGGCTAGCGCCCAAACGGCTGATCTCAATGCCCATTTCAATTCGTTGTCCGCCAAAGCACGCTCATGCGACCCTATTGCTCAGCGAGACGGGCGGCGCTTCGTTGATGCAGACCCGATGCGCGCAATGCGAACGAGCACTTTATCTCCCACGCGTTGACTTACAGCAACGCCCAAGGAACGACTGGGGTCTGAATTCTGGTTGTCTTTTTCGACATGAAGTGAGCGACGGGATGTTACCAGTATGTCTCCAGGTTCGACAGGTCCGCTGACTTTGGCCCAGGCGAGTCCGCGCACCATAACAAATGTGCCCGTGTCATCGACCTTCGCTACCACGAAGGGCAATTTCTCTCCGCGCTTGCTGACAGGCTTGACGCTCAATCGGGCGCTGCTGTCCAGAGCAACAACATCGCCCTGAACCAGGCCTTTTGGTGCATTCATAAAAACCACGACACCCGCGGGATCGTCACCCTTTGGAACTGGCAGTCGTAAATCCATCGTTGCGATATGCGCGTCTCCCAGCCACAGCCCCCCGCCGGAAATGTAGAAACCGGGCATGGTGAGAATACCGTCGTCGGCGTCGTTGGTCCCCCAGGTCAGCACGGGTTCGGCACGGGAGTCGATCCGCAGCAGATCACGACCATCGGGAATGCCAGCTCTTCTCCTGAAGTTGTAGAACATGCCGAACCCGACTTCCGTCGTGTGCGTTTGAAACCTCCACCTGGCTCCCAGCAGGTTTCCCTTTTGGTCTCGTTTCTCGATCATCAGGGGCAAGTTTACGTTTCCAGTGACGGGGGGCGTATTGAGAGTTAATGCGGGCTGATGTTCATTCGCGAAAATCGTTCGTGGTTCGCGAGGATCGTAGATGGATACGTCGTCGTGGTCGTACAGAAGTTTTGCTTTGGGAGAAAGGATGCGCAACCTGTATTTGCCGTTGGGAACATAGAACCTGTATCTTCCGCCAGCGTCGGCGATGACAGGATTCGGAAGACGAGTTTTTCCGTGCGAAGCGGCGAATACATCTGCCTTTTTCATCGTGCCCGCAAGCATCACAAAGACCTGCGCATCTTTAACGGCTGCGCCGGTCTCAGGGTCGGCAACTCGCCCGTGATGCGTCTTCATTGCGCACACGTAACCAGGCAACAGGAAAAGGACCATCGAGAAGAAGAAGCCGGCGTTGACGATGCGGGTGAATGTCATTGTTGGTCAAACTCCTATTTCAAAATCACGAAGACGTAACCATCTCCCGTCTGGCCGGAACGCTCGACGGCCCAGCCGATGATTCTGGTTGCGTCCATTTGAGAATTGTCCACTTCGGCACATCCCGACTGGGCGGAGGCGACCATCGTGTCGCCTGGACGGACGGTGACACCCTTGGCGAGCTTGACGAATGCTTCGCCTGCCGAGGCGTAGTAGAGAAAGCCCGTGGCGATCACCTGGGGATGCGGTTCTGCTTTGCGGGTTGCCGGTTTGAAACGGCCAATCTTCGCGGGATCAAGGTCGAGCACGCGAACTTCTCCGTACTTTTGCGGTTCTGGTTCTTGCGGGCCGCCGAAAGTCGTGCTGAATGCGAAAGGCACCCAATTGCCGTAGCGGTTTCGAAAGGAGCGTTTGTTCGCGAGACCTTCGCCTATCTTTAATAACGAGCTGGCGGTATTTACGGGACTGCCCGTGACATTGAGAGCATCTTTGAATACAGGAGGAGTGCCGGCGGGCGCAGATGGCGCGACGGCATATCTAAGATACCCGCCAAGGCCGGGACCGCCCGTCCCGGAAGCCGCGGTAATCTTGTACAGGATGCAAGCATCCTTGATATCGCGAGGCTTCCACGTCTCTTTGCCTGCGGCGTCTTTCTGCAGGTCGGTATTGTACAGCAGCATGAAGCTGCGGGGTGCTTTGGGTTCGCGGCCGCTGCCGGCGTAGTGCATGCGCCAGGGACCTTTGTTTTCGATCTCCGGTCCTTCGTCGCGGCGCAATACGATGGAACTGTTCGTTGCGGCCTTGGCGGAACCAACATGTGTTAAAGTCAATGCAACTTCATTCGACGTCGCCGTTACCGTGTGAGGATCGGAGGGGTCGAAGACATGGACCTCAGGATCAATCACCTTGTATCCGGTCTTGAGCGCCTCTGCAATCGCATAGCGGCCGTTATCCGCATAGAACCAGTACACGCCGTCGCGGGCGGTCGTCAGTGGATTTGCCGCCGGGACGCGTCCCTCGGAATCTTCGTACAACTTCGCCAATTTCGCGCCGGAGAAAACATAGAGTTTTGCGCCCGAGCGAGGCGCCCCGGTTTCAAGGAAAAGCTGGCCGAAGTGCTTTGCTTTGCCGAATGCGCTCGCTGCAAACAGGAGCAGCACGATCGCACTAAGAGCAAATTGTTGCGGCCGATGCGGCCGAGTGTATTTATCGCCAGACATGGAAATTACCTCGTACTAAGGAATGATGGTGTTTAGTGAACGGTCGCTAACTCTGCCAATGACTGCACGGGGATCAACTCCCTTGTCCCCGACAACGGCCCGCAGCGAGCCGGCTTTCTCGGTGACAAGAAGGTCGCCCGCTTTTACTTTCGTTCCGATATCTCCTCCCGCGTAAGGCGTGTGCGGAGGTATTCTTCCGGCGATCAGCACGAATACTCGGGAACCGTCCACGCGGTAAACGACCGCGGGATTCACGTCGGCGTACTTGCGCGGTTTGATTACGGAGAACGGCTTGGACGGATCGAAGACGACGACGTTTCCGAATTGCAGTTTTCCGCCCGTGTTGTTCTTTACTTCCATTGCGAGTCCGTGCCGGCCGCCGCTAAACGCTTTGGCCGAAATCTCTCCGTCCGCCGATATCCGGAAGAGCGTTTCCATGACGGGCGGTGTCGTCGTAGTGAACGAATCGTTTCCGTACTCGATCGAGTGATCCTCGCCGTTGATTCGGAAGAGAAACGACTGATTCTTGATGTTCCGTTTTTTCCACGTATTGGTTGTTTCATCCCAATCGGCGTTTAACGTCAGAGCCCAACCGTTTCTTCCCTTGTTGACAAAGATCCGGTAAGGCGTTGGGGGATTATTGCTGTCTGTGGACCCCGGTCGATTGAACGCCAACGCGTTGTTTCCCCCACTCGTTTTCCGGCCTCTCTCGACTAAAGTAAGAGGAGGTGCCTGTGAAGACGATCGAATACGATGCGGAGCGTTGGGATTAACCAGAGTTACGTCGGTTAAAGAATAGTTGACCGAGGCGTGAGAGATGTGAAGATCGTAGTCTCCATTGGCAATGTAGAAACGGAATTTGCCGTGCTTGTCGGTAACGATGGGATTCGGCTGTTCGACGAAGCTGTCGACGGCTGTTGTGTAGACCACACTCTTGACTGGCGGCCCTTTTGCATCCGCTTCAGTCTCCACGGCGATTTTCCATATCGAAACATTTCCATATTTGGCATCCGAGGCCCTCGTTACGTCGACCATGACGTAGCGTCCGACTGGATTGGCAACATCGATTTTTGCCGTGCCCTTCGTATTGTCCGCAACGACCGCCGTGCGGTTTACAAAGTCCCACTTGTCAGCGACTCCGGACAATTTTCGGTTCGGGCTCTTCACACCGCTCGGCAGGCCCTTACCCGTCGCAATGGTCTTCCATTTTTCCGGACCGCCGCCGGCCTTGCCATTCTTTTTCAACCCCAAAGCCTTGGCTTGGGCCTCCGTCAGTAGCCGGACCGTGTAGTCAACTGCGGCGGAATTCTGGAAGTCGACCCAAACGGATCGCAATGGGACATCCGCTCCGCAATCGACCCAGATCCATTGGTGGCTGCTGGAAGGTCGCGAAAAGGGAGGCAAAACGCCTGCTGCAGACGACCACCGTGTGCTTGGCTTGTCGTCAAACGCGTGGTGACCAGACAGGTTCCATCCGGTCGAGGATACGTCTTGCGCCGCCGAGGTTAGGTCAAGAAAGAAAGCACATTTTGTCGTGCCCGCACTTTCGCCCCTAAATAATTTCCCTTTGACTTTGGTCCCTGCTGCATAAACAAGCACTGATGCCCCTGGAACAGGAGTACCCTTCGCCGACAACACAACATCCGAGTAATATGCGTGCGGTGGTAGCGCGAGCACATTGGCCGCCAGACCCATCACCATTCCCAATACAAGCAGCAGCTTTGTTCTTACCATGATCCCAATTCCTTGCTCGACTGATCGGAATTCCAAACGAGGCACATAGCTTGAGCCAGCTCGCGCGAGTTACTTAAGCCGGGACATCCCATATGGGTTGAGCCTGGAACCGATCCAGACTCGAAACTTTCGCGATTATAACAAAACCACTCGCAGCCAGTAGTTCGGTTGTGCCGTCATCCTATGGACGCACGACCGACGGTTTGTTTCCTTCGACGCGTTTGGGTTTTCGTGCACCGTCGTCGGTTCGGAAGGGATCCGGTGGCGGCTGTCTGATCGGCACCAAACAGACTTCACGGAGGTCGACCAGGAAGTTGCTCGGTTTGCCGGCAGACTGAAACAACACTCGCTGGTGCCCCTGCTTCAGTTGGACGGTACCGATCTTTGCTTGCCGGTAGTTGTCCCAGCTGCCCGTGGATTCGACACGGCCGGTGACTTTCTCGCTGGCAAGTTTGGACACTGCGTATTGCGGAAAGAGGCCGGGGCCGGCAAGGGGTTCGTCCAGCGCGTAGATCAGTTTGGGCAGTTCATCGACAAACTCTTCTGCAATTGGAACAACTTCG
>DUDC01000099.1:23662-29517 GCA_012959465.1 Planctomycetaceae bacterium | reverse complement strand
CCCACCAGCGCGCCACTGCAACAGCAGCAACGCTTCGGTCAACCAGCGCGAATCGTTCCAGGCAATCCCGTAGAATTGAAAGACGGCCAGATGGGCCGTCTTCAGATCCAGGTACCGATTGGAGAGTTGACTAGCGAGACTCTCCATTCCCGGATTGTGCCCGACCAACAACAATCGGTCGGTCGATTCATCACACTCCATCGCCAACTCGGTAATGGTCTGCGGGGCAGCCAGGTAGAGGCGTTCGTCAAGCTGCGGTGGGTCAAGTCCGCACTCCTTGAGAAGAAGTACTGCGGTCCGCTCCGCTCGGCTTGCCGTCGAGGAGATCGTTCGTTGAGGGATCAGGTCTTGTTCGACCAGATACCGACCGACCATCGGCGCCTCCCTCTCGCCACGTTCGTTTAACAGACGATCGTGATCGTTCACTTGGCCGCCACTGTGACTCGACTTCGCGTGACGTAGTAAAAGAAGCTGTTTCATCAACGTTGCTCCGCTCACTTAAGTTAGCGAGTCCAGTGTTGTGGCGCACAAAAAAACCGCGCAGCGAGTGCGCGGGTTAGGTCTGGACCGGACGGTGGGCCGGTTCAGGAAATTTCGTCCAACAACCGATCGAGCGCAACATCGAGCTTTTCATCGGTTTCGTACACACCGGCGGCAATTTCCTTGCGAATCTCCGCAACACGATCAGCGCGAATCTCTGGCGTCTCTCTTACGCGACTGACGAGATCTGCTTCCGGCGAGATGTCCAATTGGTCCACTCCGGTCGATGACGTCGTTTTCTCTGCGGTCTCTGCGGGACGGACACGGTGAGGTGCGTTGATTGCCTGCGGTCCATGAACATGAGCTGGGCCTTGGATCTGCATCTTGGTTCCCCCATTAAAGGATAGGCCATTAACCAGTTAGGCGTAGCGAAAGCGATCCATGTTTCGTTCGCCAAAAATACACGGCATCTTGCCGGGTTAACGAAGGAAGACTGCGGACCGGCGTTCCGCAACCAACATACTACGCCTTTTGCCCGGTCCAAGGGAAGAGCGGACCGTGGCATTGGACGCCAAATGTGTGGATCCTTCGACGTTTCGTAGGGCGTCGCAATCCGTGTCTCGAGGGGGGCTCTCCATGGCCACGCTTGACCTCGCGATCGCACTCCAAGTATCGGACTTCGACGGCCTGAAGTTACATCGAATTCTCGAAGCAACCTCTTGTAACGTTGACAATGGCTGCCGACGCCTATGTCGGCTGCACCGGTCCGCTACCGCCCTAGCGAATGCGACGAATGCGCGTTGCAGGACCGCGTCATCTCGTGCGGTCAAGCAGACGATTCGCATCATGTGGACGTTGCGGATCTACCACGTGATGCCGAAATTCAACGATGTGAACGTTGTTACCCATCATGACAGGCAAACAGGTTTCGCGGCAAAATGCCGATTCCATCGATGACTGCCGAGTGATTCACAGACGTTATCTGTTCCGACACTTTGGCGGATGAAGGATCCTAGGTGGATCCATCCGATTAGGCAATACCGTTTCTCTAGGTTGCCCAAGACTTTGAATCGGCATCGTTTGGAGAAGCTCGTCGATCGCAAATGAAAACTCAAAATACGACTGGAGATCCACCAATACCGACGGTAATGATGCGTTACATCCAATGGCGACGTGTGTCCGGTCTCTCGTCACGGGCTAGCCCTCGCATGGTCTCGATTTGATCCGGGTGATTCCAATCTATTTGAGAAACGTTGCCAGACACCAATTGGTTCATTCGTGGCGAAATTTCCTGGTTTTGACGGGCTGTCGGCCGGCCTATCGCGACGAACCTTATTGAGACTACACTGGACTCGAGGACAATTAAATCTATAATACAACACGACTTAAATAGCACTTACTAGTTTCAATAAGCCATTTCGAGACTCACCCCATGACACCGGATCTCTCATTGGGCGAAGTGAAAACTTCGTTGACGCCAGCCAAGCGATTCGAAGAGTACCTACAGAGTCGAGGAATGCGGAGCACCGAACAACGGCGGATCTTGATCAACCACGTATTCAACCACCACGACCACTTCGATGCCGATGACCTGATTGAGCGTTTGCCGACGAAGGGCCAGCCCGGCTACGTGAGCCGACCCACGGTTTATCGCACGTTGACAGAGTTCGTCGATGCGGGACTCTTGCGTAAATTTGAACTCGACGGCCGCGGAGTGTACGAACACGATTACGGTTATCCGCAACACGACCACCTGTACTGCCAGGTTTGTCGCGAGCTGTTTGAGTTCGTGTCCAAGGATTTGGTGAAGCTACGCGACGAGGTGGCCAATAACCACCGCTTTCGAGTCAGCAGCCACCGACTAATCATCACAGGAACGTGCGAGGATTGCCGCAAGAATTCGAGCCGTACGCGTCGAAAGCAAGATCGAGTCTGATTCCTAGCGAAGGTCGGTCAACGCCCAATCAGCAATTCTTCGCCAATTTCCCATCGGTCCAGATTGCCCGTGTCACGATGGACTCGGCGGTAGAGCGTGTCACGCTCAATTGGCTCACGACCCGTTTCGGCGATGACGTCGCGAATCTTGTCAACCGTCAACGCCTGCGGCGTGGTCGCCCCGGCGTCGTGATAGATCAACTCGTGCCGCACGGTACCGTCCAAATCGTCGGCCCCGTAGGCAAGTGCTGTCTGAGCGACGTCCAACCCCAACATAATCCAATAGGCCTTGATGTGGGGGATGTTGTCCAACATCAAACGCGAGATCGCCATCGTTCGCAGATCCATCACCGAAGACGGCTTCTTGATGTAATCTAGGCCCGTGTTCTCTGGATGAAAAGCGAGCGGAATGAATGTCTGAAAGCCGCCCGTTTCGTCTTGCAGTTCCCGCAATCGAATGAGGTGGTCAATCCGGTGATACGCCTCTTCGATATGCCCGTAGAGCATCGTACAATTTGTGCGGAGACCCAGGTCGTGAGCCGTGCGATGAATTTCGATCCACTTGCCAGCGTCAGATTTATGCTCGCAGATCTTATCCCGTACTTCTGGATGAAAAATCTCGGCCCCGCCCCCGGGCATGCTGCCGACGCCGGCCTCTTTGAGCTCGGTCAAGATATCGCGGACCGACCGCTTGGTGAGAAACTCGAACCAGTTGATCTCGACGCCAGTCCACGCCTTCAAGTGTAGTCTTGGAAAGCCGTCGTGCAGGATTCGCACCACGTTGACGTACCACTGGTAATCCATCTGATGGTGAAGGCCACCGACGATATGCATTTCCGTGCAACCATTCTCTACCGCCTCTTGTCCCCGCTCCATGATCTGCGCGTCGGACATCAAGTATCCTTTCGCGTCGCGAAGATCGGCCCGAAAAGCGCAAAAATTACATCGATAGACGCAGACGTTGGTGGGATTCAGATGCGTATTGATGTTGTAATAGCCGGCATTGCCATTTATCCGTTCGCGAACCAAATTGGCCAACTCACCAATTTCCTGCAGTGGAGTTGTCGGCTCATAGAGGAATAGACCGTCGTCGAAGGAAAGCCGTTGGCCCGCTTCAACCTTTTCACGAATCGCCTGGAACGATTGAGCGTAGTTCATAAGTCACACCGGTGGTGGATTGCCTGTCTCGACACTGGCCGCGGACGGCCCAAAACTGTCACCGGACCGCGAAACTGATCGCCGCCCAGTGATTTACCGTTAGCTGGCGGAAAAGATAACAAGCCAGCAACGTGACCTTCTATTTTCTCAGACGCATGTCGGATCGGCTAGCCCTACGTCAACTTTTGATTCTAAACGTCGATTAGGGCAATTCGTCAATGTGTGGCACTGGCTTTGCCAGTGCATTGTGGGCCCAGTCTTCTGAAACCCGAGGCTAGCGCCTACGGCTCAATACAGTGCAGGAGTTCACCACCATAACAGGTCGACGGTCGCAGCCAGAAACAGGCCCATGCTGATGACCGAATTCACGTTGAAGAAAGCGATGTTCACTCGAGTCAGATCGTCGGGTCGAACCAGGCGATGTTCGTACACCAACAGCAGGCAGACGGCGGCAACGCCAGTTAGGTAAATGGCGCCCAAGCCGACATGGGGGCACAGGAACGGGAGGCAAAGCAAAGCGATGCCCATTCCGAAATGACAGGCCGCAGCGAGCCGCAGGGCTCGCTCGACTCCCAGCCGTACCGGAATGCTGTGCAGTTTGGCCTGGCGGTCGAAGGCCTCGTCCTGGCACGCATAAATGATGTCGAATCCGGCAACCCACAACAGGACCGCCGTTCCGAGCACCACAGCGGGAAGGATATCGGCGGGATGGTCGATTAGCCCCGCGCCACGAATGGCGATCCACGCCGACACAGGAGCCAGAAAGAGCGACAGTCCCAGCCAAAAATGAGCGAGCGACGTGAACCTCTTCGTAAAACTGTATGCGAAAAGCACACCCAAGACCGGCACACTGAGCGCGACGGGCAACCAATTTGGCAAGAAAATCAATGTTGCGGCAACGAATGAGATCGATGTGAGGACGGTAAACGAGACCACACTTGAAAGGCCGAGTGCACCGGAAGGCAAATGGCGGTTTTCGGTTCGCGGGTTTTCGGCATCAATTCGTCGGTCGGCAATCCGGTTGAATGCCATGGCTGCGCTACGTGCCAACGTCATACAGAGAAGGATTCCGATCAATTGTCGCCATTGAAATCCCTGCCCCTCGTAGTCACCTGGCGTATTCCAGGCCATCACCGCGCCCATCATTGCAAACGGCAGCGCGAACATCGTGTGACTAAACCGGATCATCTCCAATATGCTGCACAGGTTCCTCCACATAAATCTACCTTACTCTTCTTTTGCCAACGTACCCCAGCGGGATGTCAGCTGATGCGGAATACGAAACTGATCAAGGATCCTGGCAACGATAAAATCAATGAGATCGTAAATACTGCGGACACCATGGTACCAACCGGGCGACGCCGGCAAGACGGTTGCACCGAAGCGAGATACCGCAGCCATATTCTCAAGTTGCGGCGTGGACAGGGGCGTTTCACGAGTGACCAACACTAACGGGCGCCGCTCTTTAAGGTGCACATCCGCGGCGCGGTGAATTAGATTTGACGCCGCGGCGCGAGCCACAGCGCTGAGCGTGTTGCCCGAACAGGGACAGATGATCATTCCTCGAGTTAAATGAGACCCACTGGCAATCGGTGAGCTAAGGTCGTTCACGGCGTAAACCTCGACTGGTGCTTCCGGCTGAACTTGCGGGCCCAGGTCGGGCGGAGGTGAATCTGATAATCGCTGCCACCAGGGCGCGGCGCCGTCCAATCCAAAGAGTTCCGGTCGAAACTCCGTTTCACAAGACTCAATTCGCAACCCCAACTCGGTCCGAAGAACTTGCAAGGCAGCGTCGCTATACGTCAACTGGACTGGGATTCCGGCATGGCGGAGGCATTGCAACAGACGAATTGCGAAACCGGCACCGCTGGCGCCCGTCATTGCCAAGACAAGCGGTAATTCGGTCATATTTTTCGACCAATGTAAAGAGTCGCTATCCCCATCGTCAGCGGATGAAACTCCACGCTCGTCAATCCGGCCGCCTCCATTCGTGACACAAGAGCTTGGCCGCACGGAAAATCCTCAACTGTGTCGGGCAGGTAGGCGTAGGCATCGGATGCATTTCGAGCGAAAAGTTGCCCGATACGAGGCAGTATGTTCTTGAAGTACCAACGGTAGAACCCTCGAAACGGCTGCCGAGTCGGCATCGAAAACTCAAGGACTGCCACCTTGCCGTCTGGAGCACAAACTCGCGTCATTTCACGCAGCCCAAGATCGGTGTCGGCGACATTTCGCAAACCAAATGCCACCGTCACCAATTGGAACGAACCACTTTCAAATGG
>DUDC01000099.1:0-23652 GCA_012959465.1 Planctomycetaceae bacterium | reverse complement strand
TAATGCTGAAGTCTGGTCGTCCAGTCCACGAAGAAGTTGTCCAAGAACCCACGGCGGATCCGCTTCCGCTCGCCAATTTTCAACATCTCCCGACAAAAATCGGCACCGACTACCGTTGCTTTTCCCTTCTTTTCCTTGTACAGCGCGATGGCCAAATCACCCGTGCCCGTACAAACGTCCAAGATTGGAGCATTCGTGAGTGGCCGTACCATTCGCACGGTCTTTCGCCGCCATAAGCGATCGACGTTCATCGACAACAGATGATTCATCCGGTCGTATTTCGCGGCGATCTCGCCAAACATTTGACGAACACGCTGGTTTGACTTGTCGATCAACACTACGCTCCCTGTCCAATGGCTGCTGTCTCTCTAGGTTAACCTAGGTGAGCTAACCGAAAAACCGGGAGGAGAATAACGTCCTAGCCGAAAATCGTGGACGTCATGATACGGTGAAGCTCGCAGAAGTCGTCGTGATGATGTGCCGATGCGGCTGCTCGCCCCATTCGTTTATCCAGACAGACCGTTCGACTTGCTTTGGACTCGGCAACTCTGGATTGGTCGCCGCATGACGCGGTAGGCGAGATAGGACAAGCAGGCAACGGACACCCAAAACAATGCATGCTGAGGTGCTAACAAGTAGTGCCACGGTTCGTTCGCCACTGGATTAACGCCGTGTCCGGGATGGCCGTACAAGCTCTTTCCGAAGAGGCAAAAGCAAGTCGACAAGAGCAGTTTACGGAGTGCCATGTTTTGCGGTTTCCATTCGTTTCTAAAAGCAAGCCACTCGAGGACGCGGACTGCCATAAGATAACGAGTAAGACCCAAGTACAACAAGCCGGAACGAAACTCCTTGCCAGAACGCCCAGACGAGCCAATTGCTGGCCCCATCCAGCGCGCACCAAATCCATACACTTCAATTTGAAGGATGCGCCCCAAGGTGATACAATAAAAAACCGGCCCGTCTGACCGATGCCCTTTTCATAGGACGGGCCAATTTCCCGCGACACCAGGCTAATTCATGACCCATTCGCTCGTCCTGCTTAACGGCAATCATGCCGGTGCCACGCACTATTTGGATCCCGCGCAAACGGTGACCTTGGGACGCCATTCCTCGCGCGATGTGACACTAGACGACGAGCGAGCTAGCCGACTTCACGCGCGGATCTGTTTTCGCGCCGACCGCTGGCATGTCGAAGACTGCAAGAGTACCAACGGCAGTTTTGTCAATTCGCAACCGATTCAACAGGCCGTTTTGGAATCCGGTGATCTGATTCGAATTGGCGACCGGTTGATTCTCTTCATCGATACGGAACGTGAGGCGAGCCCTTCTCACGTGAGTCCCGAAGAATTGCGGGCGACCAAACTATTTGACGACTCTTCGCCGCAAACTGCCGTACCCGATGCGGACGACGCCGAAGTTTCACGAGTTATTCGAGATTCGGCCGTCCTGTGTCGTTTGGCCAACGGGCTTCACGACTGTGGCGATTCAAAAGCGTTGCTCGGGCTATCTCTGGCGGCCTTAGTCGATGGCTTAGATGCGGAAGCCGTATCGATTTGGCTCGTCGGAGCTGATGGCCGGCTTCGCTGTGTCCAACGGTTCGGAACGACTCACGAGGAGCACTTGCTGGCCAGCCTAGCAGTAGAAAACCGCAAGCCGATCCTGGCCGACCAACAGGGGCACAGTGATGACTCCCGCACCGACGTAGGTCGGGCGTTGGGAGTACCGATCTTGGCGCAACAGGGTTGCCGCGGTGCGATCGAGTGTCATCGGCGGACCGAGAGTTCACCGTTCATTCGTTCTGACCTCGATTTCACCGTAGTCGTCGCTCATCAAACTGGAGCGGCGTTGGAGAATCTAGAGCATCGCGAACGGCTTGAACAAGCCAACGTCGAGTTGCGGCGCCGCTTGGACGAACAGTCACGCATGGAAGGCACTAGTGCCGCGATGCTCAATGTGCTCGACCAGGTCGCTCGCGTCGGACCGACTGGGTCCAACGTTCTAATTCTCGGCGAGAGTGGTACGGGCAAGGAACTCGTAGCGCGGTCGATTCACGATCTAAGTCCGTACAGCGCTGGACCCAACGTTACCGTGAACTGTGGCGCGTTTAGTGAATCTCTGCTAGAGAGCGAGTTGTTCGGTCACGAGGTTGGCGCCTTCACGGGAGCCGACCGTCGGCACATTGGGCAGTTCGAACGGGCACACCGAGGCACGATTTTCCTCGACGAAGTCGGGGAGATGAGTCTCGCCTGTCAGGCAAAACTGCTCCGCGTCCTGGAAGGACACCCTTTCCAACGTCTCGGGGGAGAAGAATCGATACAAGTCGACGTCCGCTTGATCGCGGCAACCCACCGTGACCTGCTCGATCTGGTCCGAAAGAACCTCTTCCGAGAGGATCTTTATTTTCGCTTGCGGGTGATCGACATTCATGTGCCACCGCTGCGGGAACGGGGCGACGATCTCATCAGCCTGGCATCGTCGTTCCTCGATCGGTTTCACCAACAAATGGGCCGTGGCCCCAGCCGGTTATCCAAGGCAGCCATCGGCGCCATTCGCGATTATCCGTGGCCGGGAAACGTCCGCGAGCTAAAAAATGCGGTCGAGCGAGCCATCGTGCTGGGTCGAGGTGAAGAGGTGACTCCCGACGACTTGGGCCTGTCGGCCCAGCGAGCGGCATTCGCTCAGCAGCCGCAGTTGATCTCTTTGCGGGAAGCCGAACGGCGACATATCGAATTCGTCCTCGAAAAAGTCGAGGGCAACAAGACCAAGGCGGGGAAAATCCTCGGGATCGGACGCGGGACGCTCTACAACAAACTCGATGAGTTCAAGCAGAGCTAGCGTCAGGTCTTCTGTATTGTCGCGCGATTTGGAAAACAAGGTGTGGCACTGACTCTGCGAGTCCATTCGTGAACTGAGGTTCTGAAAACCCGAGGCTAGCGCCTGCAGCTCAATCCGACGAACGTTTTTGTTTGGGCGCCGACTCCAATTCACCAACCAATGTCGAGTAGCTGGCGATACACGTGTCGATTGCCGTTCGCAGCTCTTTCAGTTCGCCCGCCTGTTGTTGAGATTGAACGAATGTTGGCTCCATCCACTGGTGCATCAGTTCGAACTGGTTTCGTAGCACATCCAGGATGGAGCGAGGTACTTTGTGCTGCACGGTGACGCGGTGTATTTCGGTCGTCGGATCTTTGGCCAGGTCGACGGGCGATGGTCCGCTGGCCGCAGGACTCGCCGCAGCCGGTTCCACAGGGGCAGGCGCCATGTTCTGTAGGGAGTCGCCAACCTGCAGGATTGTCGTGTTCAATTCGCCGATCTCGCGAGTCAAGGCTTCCGAGCGTTGGTCTTCGGCAGATTGTCCGGCAATCCGAGACTCTTGCGCCGCCTCGATGAGTGTCGTGCGCAGCGCCTCAAGCTGATCGTTGAAACCGCTCAACTGGGCGATGACGTGGGCCGCCTGGTCGTCGCTTCCAATCCCCTTCATCTTGATATTCTGACAATAACCGCGTTTGATGTTCTCCCACCTCTTCGCCTCGTCTTCGCTGAGAATCTCCAATAGCTCACGGAACTTAAGCAAGTTCGACTCGGTCTCCGACGTGAGCGTCTGGGCATCATTCTCGTAGCTCGACGTGATCAGCGTCTGCAATTCGGCGTCGTTCATGATCGGAACAATACGCTCCGCCATGCGGTTCATGTTTCGGTACGACCCCTGCAACTTGAACGGTGGCTCGGTGCGAAACTCATCAGACTGTGCAGCCGAGCGAATGTACTCACGGTTCATCAACAGAATGACATGTCGAACACGTAGCATCTTGACCATGACCTGGACCATCTCATCCAACTCTTCGGGCGAGTAATTGCCCTCCAAGTCGATTCCCTCTTGGCTACCGGTCTGGGCAATCTTGATGATCGCGTACACGTCCTTTTGGCTTCGGCTGGACAGACGACTGAGCGTCGGATTGGAAGTCAGCGAGTTCTCCAAATAGCTCAACTCAAACGCTTCGCGTGAATCTCCGATGATCTCGCCGAGATTATAAATATCGGCCCGATTGGAGAGCATGTCAGGTATTTGGAATTTCTCACCACTCTCGGTGTAGGGATTCCCCGCCATGACAACCGACACCTTGCGGCCGCGGAAGTCGTAGGTCCTGGTCTTCCCCTTGTACACACCCTCGATTTTTCGCTGGGCATCGCAAAGAGAGATGAACTTTTGCAAGAACTCGGTGTTACAGTGCTGAATATCGTCCAAATAAATCATGACATTATCACCCATCTCGAGTGACAAGTTCAGTTTCACGAGTTCTTCGCGGGCCGCCGCGTTCGGGGCCTCGACTGGATCCAATGAAGTGACTTGATGACCGATCGCCGGGCCATTGATTTTCATGAAAATCAAGCCCAGCCGATTGGCGATGTACTCCATCAACGTTGTTTTTCCGTAGCCTGGTGGCGAAATTAACAGCAATAGCCCCATGCGATCGGTACGTTTTTGCTCGCCAGCAACGCCAATCTGTTTAGCTAGGTTGTCGCCGACCAAAGGCAGGTAGACCGAGTCGATCAAGCGGTTCCGTACGAACGATGTCAGAATCCGAGGCTTAAACTCACTCAACCGCATCTGCTCGCGAGATTCGTCGACCAGTTCGCGTTTACAAACATGAAATCGATTGAAACGTGGTACCACCGTATTCTGGTAATTCTGTAAGCGGTGCATGAACTGGTTGAAATGCAGCTCGTAATTACCACGTTGGATCTTGCCGTGATCACCAGTGAGTCCGCCGATCGTCTCCTGGTGTTTTCCGTCCACGACCGCCTTTGACTCGATGCTCTCGGTCAGCAGCAGCCATCCGACTTCGTCGCCGAAATCAGACAGACTATCCTCGTGCTCAGCGACGAACACCCGGGCCCACTGATTGGCGACCATGACGCGGCGAGCCGCGTCCTGTTCGATTTGGGCAAGTGAATCACGGAACGCATCCTGTTGATTCGAAGAGTTGATGCGGCGGTGAAATTCCCCGACAAGATCAGAGGCTGGCTTGCTGACGGCAAACTTGCCACCCGCCAAGAGAACCTCCAGCAGGTACTCAGCGGCCTCGGTGACAAAATCGTCACCGTAGAGCTGGTGTTCCGATTGGAAGTCACCGATAAGCTGCGTCAATTCCGCCAAGCTGCGGTCACGGTGGATGGTCGCCGAAAAAGCAACCTGAATGATCCCCAACGACTGCAGCTGCGAGCTCAGGACCTCTCTTTGCTCTTCTTCGATAAAGTGCTGCCAGAATACCGCTGCCATCGCCCTAGCTTGCGGTCCGTAGCGGAGCAAACCCAACGAACTACTCATCCGCGCCAAGCTCGCCAGAATTTTCTCGGCATCAGCATCGTGGACGCCTTTGGTATACGCTTCGGAGTACCGCGGCCCGGCAAATGCCTGCACGACCTTGAACCGATCACCTTGTTCCGTTTCCAACCAAGTCGCGACAGATGGCAAATCACCGCCGCCGAGTGATTGAAACAGTTGATAGGCCAGGTACTCGCCTCGGTAAACGTCCCTGGTTTCAGAAACCACTTCCTGCTTCCACACATCTCGGAGGGCAACGAATTCTTCGTCTTCAATCGGCTCGAAAAAATTGGTCCCGGTCAAGTGCAGGCACATCTCGTCGTCCCGCATCACCGTCGTCAGGTCGAGGGTCTGCTGGTTCACCGTAAAATGATGATCGCCGAATTTAATGATATTCTTGCCATCGACAAACAACTCCTGCCGATCCTTCAACTGTCGAACGGCATCTTCACGAGTCGACTTGAGCCGACTCTGGATATCGTCAACCTTGACGGTATCACCTAACTCGGACAACTCAGCGACGATGTCGCGGACTTTATCAATCATCAAGTCCGAGGCAAAGTAACCGTGGATCTCGTTGATCGACTCGATATTATCAACACGAGTCTTGATCCCCTTGAGAATTCGCTCGGCCGACCCCAATAGCGAAGCAGCTCGACGATTCCTCGCTTCAACCAAGCCGAGCTTCCGGTTCTCGAAGGCATTGTATACCTCTTCGCGTTTCTCGGTCAGCTGCTCGACAAACTCGTCGAATTCCGCGAATCGCCCTTCCAGTTCCTCCAACTGGATCATCACTTTCGTAAGGAACTCATCACACTTTTCCGGCGTATCACAGAGATCCAGATAGTTGACTACCGACTGGTTGAGCAACTTCATCTGCGAATTGAATTCCGCGATGCCCTCGGACGACATCATCTCCTTGATGCAGTTCTTCAGCGCGGCACGAGCCTGGTTGATTTTTGAGAAGATGTCCGAGATGTTGTCGATAATCGCTGTACGATGTGTGGCATCGTCGATTTTTAGGTTGCTGACGATCTCAATCAGCATTTCCAGTTCGGCAGCAGCGGCGGCGATTGCTTCTTCCAGTTCACGACCGGCCGCGACGGTCTCCAGGGCCTCGACGGCACCGTGATGCTCGGCGACCTGTTTCTGGTAAGGCGCCAGCGCTTCGTCACGCAACAGAAACTCGACGCAACGGTGCGCCAAGCGATCGCTGGCTTCGATGACACTCGCCTCAAGACCATCGATAACGCCATTATCGGCGTATCGTAAATCTCGCAATGAAATCGCGGCGCCGCGCAGCTGCCGTAAAGATGCCAGCGATTCAACAAAGTCGTTGATGTGATCGAATCGTTGTCGCTGCGTTTTTTGCAGCGCCTCGTCGACAGCCTTTTGCACAACTGCAGTCTTTTGGCTCGTATCTCGACGAACGCGAACGACCTTCTCAAACTCCTCGACAGCCGCCGATGCTGTACCGCGGATCTCCTTAAGTGGTTCACCTAGGTTGGCCGTATCGTCGCTGTTGATCCAGAAGTATGAATCGAGGACGTCGCTACTTGCCTTGACGATATCAACATACAGATTCGCATACGACTCGTCTTTATTCAGCAGGCCCAAGATGCCGTGGCACTCGGCCATACCCCGCACAACCTCGCGGTTTCCGACCTTGTACAAGAACGAGTCGGTATTGGTGTGAGGCACAAAGTCGTCGCCGACGTACGGGGTCTGCCAGACCTGTAGTGGATGATGTTTTTGCGGCTCGTCCTGTCCGCGAAAACAGATCATTTTTCCATCTTCGAAGAATGCGGCACCGTGGCAAACCAGCGGCGTGTCGACCTGTTGAGAGATCAAGTTATACCGCAGCAGAATGTTCACACCTTCTTTTCGATTGTGAAAAATGTACAGATAGTCCTCGCCGTTAGGCGCCGCAATGCATCGCTCGAATAGCATTTCGTCGAGATCATTTTCGAACGTCTTGGACTCGCCGCTCTGAAGGTAGTAGCCGTTCGAGAAGATTACGCCGTGATCGTCTGGCAGCAGGACGCAAGCGTGCTCGATCGCATCGAGTCGTTGTGCTTTTTGAATCTTCTCGTTGTAAATAATGTAACGAAAATTGCCTTCCCGATAGGGGCGGATCTTGAGCAGGATGATGCTTCCCAGCGAAGCGTAGAATATCTCCGCATCGTCCAGAGTCTGATCCGGATCATCCACGTCTTCGGCGTAGATTCCCTCGCCAGATTCGGTGTTGTTTTCGACCTTGATGGTCAGGTCACCACCAACCGTCTCGACAAACAAGCGGTCCTCAATCGAGATATGTGGATGCGGTCCGTGATACTGGAGATCTCGGTGAGTCCGCGTCCACTCAAATCCATGCTGCGGCGGAAAGCGAACCTCGTGGTCGTTGCGATTCCCCACGTAGTGCAATTCGCCCCCCTCGTGAACCCATTTGAGCGATTTGATGTCCGTAGCGGTTTTCCCTACCTGGAAAACCATATGAATTGCGGAGCCCTTGACGAAGAACTTGTTGAATGAAGCGTGTTTGTAGAAACGATAGAGGTCGCCGAAGTCACGGACAAAACCGGAGTCGCTCAAGAACTCGGGAGCCATCGCCTGGAAGGCGCCGTCGCTAAACTGGTAGGCGGCAAATACGTCCGATACATTGACTTCGGTCTTGAGTCCAAAGCGAACGTTGTAGGCGAACAGAAAACAGTCATCAATTGCGACCAAATCGCGTGGAATACAGTTATTGTCGGAGGTGATCCGTTCGGTTTGCAGAAGTTTCGTCTCGATCGAACCGAAGACGTCCTTGCGAAGGCCGTTTAGTTGGTTCAGCCGATTCCGCAACTCGTCGCTGTGCTGCTGTAGCCGATTGCGAATGATCTCGTAGGCGCCGCCCTCTAAGCGGTCCGGAGACGCTTCGGCGGCGTCATTTTCGAGTTGTTCTTCTGGTGCCATCGGGAGTTCTCCGGGCGGCGAGCTCGGGGGGGAATAATCGGGCATTGGAAAGCCGCCACTCGGGCGAAAGGAGCACGTCTCAGGACGGCCCCCTTCGCTTGTCGTGGCGGAGGCGTCTAGTTCGCCGATTCGCTGGTTTCTTTACCCAAATTCAACGTGCTCACTTGACGGTCCGCCAGGCCAATCGATTGCGCCATGCCGAGCAATCGCTGCAGCTCGCTACGCGTTTCGTCCGCCTTGGTCAGACCCAACAGCTTGGCAATCAGAGCGGCAATCGAAAGGTCCTTCACGTCGTCGGTACTGAGGTCGAACTCTTCAACCAACTGCTGCACCTTGTCGCGGAAGTAATCTGGATTGCCATTGAAGAACGTGTTCTTAACGTCGGTCAGTGTTTCGCTGTTGTGTACCAGGCGATCGATCGATTTCCCGGCCTTAACCGAATCGACAATGCGGTCGAAGAACGTCGTTTCGCCACCGACGATGTCGATGCGTGCTTGCTTCAACGCCTCACCAACAATCGTGGCTTGAGCGTCGGCGATGTCCTTCTGAGCTTCGATGCCGGCGATTTCGATGTCCTTAGTCTTGTTCAATCGCAGCTTGAATTCCTCGTGTTCGCGGCCGACACCATCAAACAGCTTCATGGCGTTGGCTTTTTCCTTGATTCCAGCCGCATCACTGCTGAACTTCTGACGCATCACTAAGGCTTCGGCAGAACCCTCTTTCTGGATGGCGACAGCATTGGCCTCACGGCCCCTGGCTACGGCAACCGCCTTTTTCTCAGTAACCGTGGCTTCGGCTGTTCCCTGCTGTTCCGTGGCATCGGCTCGGGCAATCTGCACCTGGACGTCGGCCAGTCCACTGGCAGCCTGGTCTGCCTGTTTGGCTTCGGCCAACATCTTGGTGGCTTGCGTCTCTTTGTCAGCTGACTGCCGCTGCGCCTCGGCCCGAATCACCACGGTGTCCGCTTGCAGTTGCGATGCCTGTTTCTCGGCCTCGGCAGCTTGGACGTCCTTGACCAATTTCTCTTGGGCGTCTCGTTCGGCATCGGTCAATGTCACCTTTTTCGAACGATCGGCGGTGGCAAACTCGTGCGTGTCCTTGATGCGTTCTTGTTCCTCGACAACACCCCGTTCGACAATAACTCGTTCTCGAATCACCTCTTGAATATTCCGCTTCTCGACTTCCACTGCCTTTTCTTTGTCGATCTGAGCCAACGTTACAGCTCGTTCTCGCTCGGTCGCTTCTAATTGCTGGTCGCGTGCCACGCGTTCCAGCTCGACTTGGTCCGTGCGTTCCTTATTCCGCATCGCGACAATAACCTGTCGCATCTTGTTTTCTTCAGCGATGGCAACTTCTTCATCGGTCGCGATCCGCGCTCGCTCGGCCTTGAGCCGTTCTTCATTTTGCACCTGGATTCCCGCGGAACTTTCGCGGGCGGTCACCTGTACAATCTCGCGTTCCTGCTTCTGCTCCGCTTCAATCTGTTGCCGTTCCAGCTCCAAGATCGCCTCGCGTGCTTCGACGTCTTGCTTCTTGATCGTCTTTTCCTTTTCCCGCTCGATGTCGTTCGAGAGAATGTGCTCCCTAGACGTCAATTCGGTGATTTTCTTGATCCCTTCGGCGTCGAGGATGTTCTGCGGGTTCATGTGTTCGAGCGTTGTTTGCTCTAGATAATCGATCGCACAGTCGTCGAGCACATACCCGTTCAAGTCAGTACCGATGACCTTCAAGATCTCTTCCTTGAATTTGTCACGTTCGTTGTACAACTCGACAAAGTCGAAGTGCTTACCGACCGTCTTCAAGGCTTCGGAGAACTTGGCGTCAAATAACTCGATGAGCTTATCTCGCTGGGATGCGCGACCGCAACCAATCGATTGTGCCACGTTTTGTATGTCATCTACGGTGTTGTTGACGCGTACAAAAAACGCCACCTCAATGTCGGCCCGAATATTGTCGCGGCAGATCAAACCAGAATCTCCCTTCCGGAAGATCTCGATTCGCTTGAGGGAAATATCCATCTCCTCAACGCGGTGCAACACGGGAATAACAAGCATCCCCTTGCCGGTCACCACGAATAGATTCCCCACTCCAGAACGCACCAATGCGGCGTCCGGTCCCACCTTGCGGTAGAAACGAGAGAACAGAGCGAGCATCCCGGCTACGACCAAGATGATGACACCAACTACGGTGCCGACGATTTGGAGGGTGGTGCTGCCGAATAGGAGCGGAAAAGTCATGCGGTTACCTCAGTTGGAGCCTGCGCAACATAAAAGATATGCTGGTCTTCGTCGTAATCGATGATCTGCACATCGTCGCCTTTGTGGAGGATTCCATCCCTTGTCCGTACGTTGATTAGCATTGGGCTTGAGTCGGTTGCCACGCGAGCCTGTCCATGGTGTTCGCTAACTTCATTGGTTGTCACCTGAGCGATCTGACCGACCATTTCGTAGTGCCGAGTCACTTTGGTCTTGTCGACGAATCGCAACATCGGCTGAGTAATTAATTTTGTCGCCACTAACGCAACCGCTAGATTGCGAAAGATCATCTGGGCGATCATCGCCCCGGTCAGCACCGAATTCTCGTCGAACCATAGGACCGAAGTCATCCAGTACGACAACGCGTAGACGCTGACCCACAACATTAGTGGTATTTCGCCCAAATTCAAAAAACGAAACACCGCCATCCCGACACCCAACAGCCCCTCGAACCCACCGTCGGCGTCGATGTCGAAATCGAAGCCGTCTATATCGAACGCACCGAGGATCACTAAGCTCCAGTACGCCACGACCAAAAGCAGTAAGACCGTCGCGGGCACGACGGGCTCGGTGAGGCAAATCTCGTAGACATTCATAGCTAATACTAATCTATCGAAGAGGTAGCATGGGGAATTTAGAAAATCTATAACGATCGGGGCGAGTTTTCGGACCGAGCCGGTGGTTTGACGGATCATCTGGATTGTGAGGGAAGAGGTACTTTTTGCCCCCCAGCTCCCCTCTGCATTGTTGGGTGCCATTTTAGAGGCGGATTCCTGACCGGAACGAGGCGCCGTAGGGCAGATTTTTCCCGTCGGGGCCGAAAAAACAGTCTTGTCGGGATTCGGCTTGTGGTCGGGCAGTGGGTCTGGCCGCGTAATTTCTGCTCCAGCACGATTTTTACCGCTCGCATCTGACAAGCTTCAGTGGCAAAATGAGGAATTCTCGGGTCCCGCGCCCTCCGCGGCGCTCTTTTCCGCCTGGCTCTTCTGGACACAACATCAACCATGGACTCCAAGGACCTGAAACAGTGCTTGCTGGCAGCAAAATCCGGCGATCAGGCAGCGATGGGGCAGGTGTTGGAGCACTATCGCGACTACTTGCGGTTACTCGCTCGCAACGAGCTGGATCGTCGAGTCCAAGCCCGCATCGACCCGTCCGATATTGTTCAACAGACAATGCTGGAGGCGCAACAAGATCTGGCGAACTTCCGAGGAGAGCATTCCGGAGAGCTAGCGGCGTGGCTGCGACAGATCCTCGTGCACAACCTGCACCAAACGTACGACGAACACCTCAAGGCGCAAAAGAGGTCCGCGCGGCGAGAACAGGCGATCGTCGACCAGGTCGACGGCCAGCAGCGAATGGAGTGGTTGGACGGCGAACTGACCACTCCCAGTCAAGCGGCGATGCGCAACGAGCGTGCCGTCTTGCTGGCGCAGGCAATCGAGGCGTTGCCAGACGACCAGCGAGAGGCTGTCAGACTGCGACACCTCAAGGGCTTTTCGCTGCGGCAGATGGCTGCCAAACTGGGCCGCTCCGAGACGGCAGCTGCCGGGTTGTTGAAACGGGGAATGCGTCGTTTACGATCTTGGTTTCAAGCCCAGTCCCTCGACGTCGCGACTGGGATGGAAGTGCGGTGAGTCGTTATGACCGCTGATGACCATACAGCGAACGACCATGAAGACAGACACCCGCTGGACGAGGTCGAGCGGACAACAACACCGAACGAAAACGGGCTGGATGAGCTTTGGGCCCAGTACCTGCGGCTACTGGACGCAGGCCAAGAACCGGACATCGAGCAACTTTGTGGTGGCGCCGAGGGTCTGGCTGATGCGTTGCGCGAGCTGGTCGAAACAAGCTCATGGGTAAACGATTGGATCGACGACGAGGCGACCACACTGCCGCCTCGAACGGCAGACGAAACCTATCCGTTCGTGGTCGAGGCGTCGATCGGCGAGACGGTAGGTAGCCTGGCCCAACTCATCGACCAAGTCGTGGACTCGTCGGCCTGCCCGTTTGGCGAGTACGAATTGATCGAGCTTGTCGGGCGAGGCGGAATGGGGGTCGTGTTTCGAGCTCGCCAACGTGCGATAGGCCGCGAGGTGGCGGTCAAGATGATTGCCGCGGGCCGATTTGCCTCGCGGCCGGACATCGAACGTTTCTACGCCGAAGCGAGGGCGGCAAGTACCGTCCGACATGCGAACATTGTCACCATTTATCAGGTGGGAGAAATCGACGGCCATCATTTCTTTTCGATGGATTTTATCTCGGGGACGGATCTAGCGGAAAAGATCCGCTCGGGCCCGTTACCGTCGCGTGAGTCAGCCCAGCTGATGGTCCGCGTGGCCGACGCGGTGCAGACGGCGCACACGCACGGAGTGATCCATCGCGATCTCAAACCGGCCAATATTCTTGTCGCCGAAAACGGTGAACCTCATGTGACGGACTTTGGATTGGCAAAGCTCTTTGACCATGACGGCGATTTGACCGCCACAGGAAACGCCATGGGCACACCCGGATACATGCCCCCAGAACAAGCGAAGGGCGAATGGGATACCGTCGGCGAGTCGAGTGACGTCTATTCCTTGGGTGCCGTTCTCTATGCAACGTTAACCGGTCAAGCGCCTTTTAAGTCACAGAATCCACTCGACACAATGTACTCGGTGGTACACGAACGCCCGGTTCGACCTCAGACTCTGAATCCCGGCTGCGACCCGCAACTGGCGACGATCGCGCTGAAGTGTCTGGAAAAAGATCCGACCCGCCGGTACGGCACGGCTGGAGACCTGGCCGCCGACTTACAACGGTATCTCGATGGCACGCCGCTCGAAGCTCAACCGATGTCGCCGATTCGACGCTGCGGATGCTGGTGCGCGGGAATCCCGTTGGTTGCCGCATTAACCGGTGGCGCCGTGCGGGAATCGACGCATGGTCAGCAGCGGGCGCAAGCTGGAATCGTCCTCGTCGCAATGGGAATCCTCGTTTGGCTAACCCTTCTCTGGCGAGTACCGCAACGCAGCATGCCCTCGACCATCCGAATCGCCGGTGGCGAGCAGGGCGGGGTTTATATCGACTTTGCCAACAAATTGAAGTCCGCACTGGAGTCAAGTTTGAACGTGCCCGTAATCGTTACGGAGAGTCAAGGCTCCGGCGACAGCGTGAATCAACTGTACGACGACCGCGTCGACCTGGCAATCGTCCAGGCAGCGGCGGTCGATGGTAACGTACACGCCATTGTCTCGCCGCTCCACTACGAATACGTCCATGTCATTGCTCGCAAGGACCTCGAGGCGAAAACAATACGCGATCTTAACGGCCGTCGAGTCGGTCTCGGTAAACCACTAACAGGTTCTCGCTTGTCAGCCAATGCGCTCGTTCGACACTATGGGATCGAGACAGATGCTAATTGTCGTGACGCGAATTGGAAAGAACTAAGAGATGGCAAATTGGATGCAACGATAGTGACGGCTGGCCTAGAGAATCGTGCCATCCATGAACTGCTAAACAGCGGCGATTTCATTCTATTGACCCTACCCAGGGCCGCCGATATCGGCGACTTTAATTCCAGTTCCATCGAGTTTCCGGCGGACGTGTATGGAGCGGTGACAAGCAACGGAATACCGACCGTTCGCACGCCCGCATTTCTAGTTACTCATGACGATGCTTCGCCAGAGCTTGTAAAGGCCACGTTGAAAGTGCTTTACGACACTCCTAGTTTGAAGGTGTTTTCGAAAGAGGAAGCGGAAACACTGAACTTAATCAAGTGGCACGTGACAGCGAGGCAGTTCTTTCACCCGACGGCTGAGTGATCGAAAAATCGGCCGCAATCCCCACCTGCCCTGTGCCGGTGGATTGAGGTTTAGTAAACACGTCTCATTGTGTCGGCAGTAGCAACTCGATTCGTTTTCCACCGCGAAGCACAACCGTCGGAATCTTGTCGCCCGGTTTGGCTTCCTGCATCAACCAGGCGAGCAATTCCGATTCACTTACGGCTTTGGTTTGACTTCCCACCTTCACCAACACATCTCCCTTGCGAAACCCAGCTCGTTTGGCCAACGCATGAGCGCCGTACTGACCGACGTGTTCGGCGACGAGCGCCAGCCCACCTTCAGGGATTCCCGTAGCGGCTCGTTTATCATCCGAGAGCGTTGCCAGTTTTATTCCGCCGGTGGCCATGCGACGCAATTCCCAGGTACTGACGCGCCACTCGGTATCTGACTTCCTTCGCCACCCCGCGGGCAAATCAATCTTCACAGAAATCGCCTTGTCACCGCGCCTAACCACGGCGGCCAACTGGTCAACGTCCTCACGATGATGCAAGACCCATTGAATGTCGGCGGTCGAGACAATTGCCTGACCTGCAAGCGTCTGTAACTGGTCACCTGGCCGCAAGCCGGCCTGTGCGGCGGGTGACCGCTCGGCGACACTTACAATCGTGGCCCGCTGTTTGGGGTCCATCTCCAAACCGATCACTGTCGGCATCGGATTGGGGAACAACATTTTGTCTGACATGCGCTGACCAGCATTCCTGACAATCAGCCGATCGGCGTCTCGAATTTGGTGACAGTGCATACAACTCTTCGCGACTTCCCCACCGTAATTCAAGTTCAGGTTGTATTTCCCCCGCAGCGGCGGGAAGTCGTCGGGAGTTCGCTGTTTGATCTTGTGCGGCTGTTTTCCGCTGAGAAATTTCTTGTTAGCGGGGTAACCCTCGTGCAAGCGGAGTACGACCCGCATTGCCTCGCGAAACCCTTCCAGCGAGATGTCGGTCTCCGCCTCACTGTGGGACGATCGACTTCCATACCGTCCGTAGACTGTTCGGTCGGCGTTCAAAAAAAACACCGCAAACGTCAAATCGTAATCGAATTGAAACAACTGCAGGTCTAATCGATTCGCTTGGACGATGCGAACACAGACGAACTCTTCCATCAGCGACTTGACGACTGGATCAAAACGAGCAACCTGCTCGTCAAATGAATTGCAGACCTCTCATGGAACACAACGCAACACAGCCAAGATCGGCTTCTTCGAATCTCTCGCCTCAGCGAAGGAGGCGGTGAGGTTGTTGTAGACCCAAGCGTCCTGTTTGGAAAAAGTCTGGCGATCGTCGCGGACTTTGGTGTCGCGATCTTGCCCGAAAGACGTGCACAACAGTGACAGTGTGGTCGCAACAAAAACGAGGCACTTCGAAATGTCATAGCGTAGCACGAGAATCTCCCGATCGAGAAGTTGTTCCACTGGCGATCATCTTACCTCACTTGATACTCGTCATGCCAGAGTGGCGGTAGTCTATGGTGCTTCTAAGGGCTCACTAGCGACAAGGCCGTTCACTGCGATTGGCACCAGCTTGTCATTGCTCGACGGTGAGCTTATTATTGGATTGATGGCGCAAACTTTGCAAGAAACGGGACTCGCAATCTCATCAGCGGCCGTGTCTTTTCTCCGACCGTGCCATCAAGGAATGAAGATTCTGCCGCATGACTCCTGACGATCCGAATCCGTTCGCCGAAATTCCCTCACTCGCGTCGGACAACCCCTACGCGGCAACCAGCATGGATGGCCCGGCGAGTCGTCTCGACGATCATCCCGGCTCCGCAGAGGCCATTCGGCGAAAACACCTGAGTCACGAAGCATCCATTAAATCAATCGGTTTTCTCTACTGCATCGGAGCACTGTTCGTTTTTGCCGCTGCGATCTTGAGTCTGGGTGCGGCCGTATCGATGGCAGGGTCGGTGGGGATTGTCGAACTGGGCTCTTGGCTCTTTCTGGCTGCCGTCGGTGCACTGCAACTGGCTGTCGGAATCGGCTTGCGAGGCCTGAAGGCATGGAGTCGTATCCCCACGATCATTTTTTCGGCCTTGGGACTTTGCGCCGTTCCGGTCGGCACGCTGATCAACGGTTATATCCTGTATCTCGTAGCCAGCGAAAAGGGAGCGACCGTCATGACCGAACAATACCGGCAGATCGTCGAGCAGACACCGCACATCATCTACAAGACGTCGGCCATCGTCTGGTTCCTGCTGGCTCTGATCATCATGCTGGGATTGTGCATCGCCGGCTTGCTGTTCGCCGCTTGATATTGCAATCCGCTGCGTGCGCGTTTCACTTTTTGAATGGGTCGATCGTCTAGCCTATAATGCCGTTTCTTTACCCAAATCAAGCCACGTATTGAAAGTTCTCTATGCTCCGCATCCAAACACGGTTCGCGATACTACTCGCCTGTTGTCTAGTACCTGAGTTTGTCCTGGCCGACGAACCCGATCGGTTCGCGCGATGGGAAAAGTCGATTACGGCCATGGAACAAAAAGACCGCGAGGCGAAGCCCCCACAAGGTGCGGTGCTATTTGCCGGTAGCTCGAGCACTCGCCTTTGGAATTTAGAGAAGTCCTTTCCGGGACTTCCGTCCATCAATCGTGGATTCGGCGGATCGGAAATTGCCGACTCGACGCACTTCGCTGCTCGAATCATTCTTCCGCAACGACCGAAGATCATTGTCTTGTATGCGGGTGATAACGACATTAACAAAGGTAAGAAAGCCGACGAAGTGCATCGCGACTTCGGGTTGTTTGTGAAGACGATCCGCGCCGAGTTACCAGAGACACGTATTGTCTTTATTGCAATCAAACCGAGCATCAAACGCTGGCACTTAGTTGAGGAAATGCGAAAAGCAAACGCCTTAATTGCCGCGGAGGCAAAAAAGCACGAGAAGCTCGACTACGTCGACGTCGACACGCCGATGATCGGCGCGGACGGGCTGCCGCGGAAAGATCTGTTTGCCGGCGACGGCTTGCACTTGAATGAAGCTGGGTACCGAGTCTGGACCAAGCTGGTCATGCCGCTACTGAAATGATCTGTGACGGGGTGTCTTGCGGCCAAAGCGATAGGCGACTCTATGAAGTTAACGCCACCGGCACGGGGACGGTGGGGCTGTTCTGTGTTGGCGGTGACGGCTCTCTCGCGGTGGCGCAACAGTTCCACGAATACGGAATCCCCGTCGCTGGAGTGCCCAAGACGATCGACAACGACTTGTCCGCGACAGCTTTCACCTTTGGCTTTGACAGTGCGATCATCTGCGCAACCGACGCGTTGGATCGACTGCACACCACAGCGGCGAGTCATGATCGAGTCATGGCGATGAAAGTGATGGGTCGCCACGCCGGCTGGATCGCCCTGCATTCGGGTATTGCCGGTGGAGCCGATGTTATTTTGCTTCCAGAAATCCCTTGGGACTTTGACACGGTCTGCGGGGCAATCCTCGAAAGGGAATCGCAGGGCAAAGAGTTCACGCTGATCGTTGTGGCCGAAGGTGCTCAGCTACCTGACGGTGGGTGTGTCACTATGGAAGCCGACCAGAACAACCGACAGACACGCCTGGGTGGGCTGGGCGACATTGTCGCTCAGCAAATTGCTTCTCGAATGGACCGCGACGTTCGCAACGTTGTACTGGGTCATCTCCAGCGAGGCGGCGCACCCACCACATTCGATCGCGTCTTGGCGACGCAATTCAGCACCCATGCCGTGCGACTGATTATTGAGGGAAGGTTGGGTCACATGGTCTGTTATCAGCCACCCAACATCGAGAGTGTTCCGATCATGGAAGCGGTCAATGAGTTGGCCATGGTAGATCCAAACTCGTCGGCCGTCCAAGCGGCCAGGGCATTAGGGATTTCGTTCGGCAACAACAAATTCTCCGCCGCTTCCTTCCACACAGCAATCGAAACATACAGCGATGACGTCCTCGAACTCGCACCGGTTGCTGCGTTGTGACAGAAAGACGAATGGTGCGGCTCTCGCCGAGTAGTTGACGACCAACTTTGAGCATCTGAATCAGACGATCTCAATGCTGGCCCCACTACAGCTGATCGGCCTGCTCCAACACCTGCTTGGTCCATTGTGGCAGTTTTCGCATCGACTCGATGCTCCGCCGCCCGGCCTCAAAACCGAGGTGGCTTAGTCGACCAGAATAGAGACCCAACATTGCCAAGACCATGCACTGCGAAGCAAAAGCCCCCTACACCGGCCACGCCTTCGTTTGCTAGACTCGTCGAATGCAGAATCAACCACTAGCCTCCGTGATTCTCTCTTGAGGCAACGGCCGATTCCTGCCGTCCCTGATCATGACGAACGCACCGAGTACACCCATGGCAACGACTTGGGAAGGCGTCACAACGCCGCTTAAAGGTTTCCGATTCCTGACCAGTCAACGGTGTCTTTGGAAATTCGCGATCCCACCGGCGATTTTTAACCTCGTCATGAATGCGGTCGTGGTTGCCATCCTATTCGCATCTGTTTGGTTCTGGTGGCGTAATGTGTTCCCTTGGTTTGTGGAAGGCCAACGGGGCACGGCGGTATGGATCTGGACTGCCGTTGCCGTCGCTGTCGGTTTGTTCATGCTGCTTGCCGCATTTCTCACCGCAATCGTGGTGTGGCGACTTGCTTCGGCGATAATCTGCAGCTCACTCTATGCCCGTTTGACAGAACAAACCGAACGCCTCCTTGGAATCGCCGACGACGAGATTCACTCAATTTCTTTTAGGCAAGAAACCGCCGATTCACTACGCGATTTGGCCGTCTGGATCGGCCAACAGACACTCAGTTTTGCGGTCGCCTTTGTTCCTCTGGTCGGCCCGCCTATCGCAATTTGTTTTTCAGCTCACTCGACCTGTTTCCAATTGGGACTTGACTATTTGCAGTACCCGTTGACACTACGCGGTCGACGTCGCGAGCAGCGACTGATTTTCGCAAAAGAACATCGAACGACGACGTTGGGATTCGGCTCCAGTCTCTTTGTCATCGAGTGGATGCCTATCGTATCGTCTGTTTTATTGCCGTCGGCCGTCGTCGGAAGCGTATTGTTGCACCGAGAACTGACTGGTGAAACGGCGACGCCGACGGAAAAATACCGTGCGTGACAGACGTAGGGTTGTTCAACGTCAGTCCGCGTTGCCTATTTGGTTACCTCGAACTCAAGCGGACCCGATTGGCCAAACTTGTTGCCCTTGCGATCTTCCACGGTCAACCGAAGACGGTACTTGCCGGGACCCAAGTTCTTGGGAATGTGCATGATGTATGGCAGAAAATAGTCGGTTTGAATGTTGCGACACGTCTGCTCGACTAGCAGAAACTCGTGTTGCGCAACACGAAATCCCTCATCGTCGTACACTTCAAAGCCGCCTTGGAATTCTGTCTCATAACCGTCTGCTGTCGTATCAACCGCGAAGTTCTCCAATTCTGCGTAGAGCACCACCGCATCGTCCACTCGGAATTTGGTCTCCCTAAACTCCTCGTATCGCCCGAAACCTTGTACTTTTTCGCAGAAGGCCACATTTCTCACGCCCAGTTCACTGGCCGCGGAAAGCTGACGTTGAGCTTCCTTTAAATGCCCAAAAGCGGACCTCGCGCGGCGACTACCTTGCGGAGTGCCCAAGGGATCCAGCATTTCAATGAGTGCCAGGTTTTGTTCAGACCAGAATTTTTGAACGTCGGGCGAAATCCCATCCACCTCGATCGGACGCATCGCTGCGACTCGGTCTTGAAGCACCGCATGCAAAACGCCCTGCGATGCGAGCAGCCGCTGCTTTGCAATGAGGTCGGTCTCGCGAGCAATGTCGCGGTCGAGTTGGTCAATGGATCGAGAGATGGCCGTTTGCCAATCTTCATTGGCGAACGCCGTCGCCGAGGTGTTGCTCAGCTTCTCCAACTGGCCCGATTTGAGCACGCCGAGGCCAGCCTCACCCGGAGTACCAAGGATCGGATTTCCCGATGCACGGGTTGATTTCCAGAGATTGTCACCGATGTCCAATAGCCCCGCAGATTTCGTAAAGGACGCTAGTCGAATCCGACCGGCCAGTTTTTGACTCTGATTGCTGGGTTCTCTGTAGAAAACCTCGCCATTAGGTTCGATTACGATTCCGCTTGCCTCAATGGGAATGACGACCGGCGGGTCTAGCTGTCGCGATGGATCGCCGCCAAGAACCAAAACACCTTCGGTGTTGATTTTGAAATCCCCTCGACGCGTGTAGACAGTTTCACCTCTCCCAAAACCAGCCGTGACTTGAAAATAGCCCCGACCTTCAATTGCCAAGTCGGTAGCACCCGTTGGCGACCCAGACTCGCTCTGACTGTCCGGCGAGTCGGGCGGTAACGTTTCCCGGTCAATCGAGTAGCGAGACTTCACATCCGACCGCGCGTCGACGTTCACCAACTGTGGTGAAAGAGTTTTTAGTGCGTCATTAAGTCGTGATCTGTCGAATGGAGCAATTGCGTCCGGAATCAATGGCGTCTTGCCAGTCGTTAAGTTCGTATCGTTCTGCTGCTCATCGGGCACTGCAAGGGTATTGCGTTTGGTCGACTGCGTGCCTCCAGCGACTGTGGAAGCGCCCTTCCGAAATTGGATCGGTTGTTGAATCGAGGCCTGCTTCACCCGTTCTACCGCTGCGTCTGGAGACACCTCTTGTTCGTCGTAATGGGCGCTCTGGACAGCGGCCGAATCAGCGCCATCAACGTGAGAAGTCCGCACGACGGAGTTGTTGAGATCGGCCATCCGGCTTCGACTAGCCATTGACGGAATCTCGTCGCTTGGGCTGAATTCCTTCGGTATTCCGAGGCCGGACGCATCTTTCAACGGATGAACAAACGGGCTCAGCTCGCCCTCGTTTAGAAAAACACCGAATTGACGTCGCGTTAGGTCTTGGCCATTCGGAACTACCTCGTCGAGTTCTTTGCTGACGGTGGCGTTCAACATCTGGCCGGAAGTCACAATAGGGGCAACCGTGTCGGTCTCGGTCGACGGAAGCCGCCGTGTGGTCGGGTAGTTTCGGTAATCGGACGACTCGTCCGAGACCTCAAATCCGGTGGCGCCACTGGAACTTTCGCGACCATTGTAGTCGCCGCCGGTGGATTTGCCGCTGGTGTAACTGTCGATACCAACGTCGTCAGAACGATCGGAGCTGTCTACGCCATTGGGGGGCCAAACACGGACGGTTCTGGCTTCCTTTTTGGGCGAGTTCTTGCAGCCACTAGTGGACAATGCGAACGAGCCAACCAAAAACAGCAGTATCACTCGCAAAGCGAGCGATGAGACGATTTTTTCGTTCATTGCCATCGTTTCGATGCTGCCGTATAGGTTCGTTTGCATTTTGAATCTTCCGTGAGAAGTACGACCGGCCGTTGGCCGACAAAGTGCATGCCCGATATTCGCGTCGCTGGACTTCCGGCGCAGTCCAGATTGGGGGTGCGAATGGTAGGAGAATGTTGTCGGTCGAGCAAGAGCAATTGCGGATCTGACGGATCGAAGGTGGATTTTGCTAATGCCTGACGATGATGCGGCCGATGAAACCGTGTGAGTCTCACCAATGGGTCTCAAACCGCGCCCTAGCCGACAATCCGGTGCCTCAATGCGCTTGACAATTGTGATCCGATCCGTCATCGGTCTGCTCCTAATGTTCGCCATTGGGCAGCATATTCCACCGGCCGCTGGACAAACGGCGAACGGACAAGCGGTCGAGGACAGCACCCACGTCGAACGGCACTTCATCAATGTCGGACGTTTCACCGTCCCGTTCCACGTCACATCGGATGCCAGTATTGTCGAGGTAGAACTCTACGCCTCGACCGACAAGGGTCGCACCTGGAACATCGTTGGACGACAGCATCCGCGACAAGAGCGGTTCGCATTTGAACCGCGACAGGATGGTGAATATTGGCTGTCCGCGCGGACGGTTGACCTTCGCAATCGAGTTCACGGCCATTTGATCAATGGATCACCTGTCCCACAGTTGAAGCTTGTCGTGGACCGCCAGAGTCCGATCTTGAAACTCGAGGCCAGAGCCGAACCGTCGGGACGAGTCCATCTTGTCTGGGACGCCTCGGACGAAAACCTAGATCCTTCCACTCTTCATCTCGAATACCGGACGATCGATGGGCCGTGGCGAGCGATCGTCATCAAACCGAGCGCCAAACCGACGCGACACGACCGCTTACGCGGTGAAATGTACTGGTACCCGGACACGATATCCCGAGTGCTTACGGTGCGAGGAGATATCAAGGACCGAGCAGGGAACCGAGTTGTGGACTTGGTCGACCGAGTTTTTCTGCCTCGAGTTGCCGATCGAGGACGGAATTCTGATGTGAAGAGTCTAGGCTCGGCCATCAATCACATCTGGCCTCAGAGGGACGCCGAGTCGACGCCTGCAGCCGTTCTCGCGACGTCGAACCATGACCGAGGCGCACTGGCGGTCGACGAAAACGGTGGCGAGCACCACGATTCCAACGTCGGCAACAGAGTTGCCTATGACGGAGTTTCGGGCCACGTGCATCCAGGTGTGGAAGCCAGTGTCGAGATTGGCACAGATTCAGACCGCACTTCGGCTTTGTTTGACGCGCCGAATGGCGAACCGGTCGCAATGACAGGCAGCAGCCGATTTCGCCTCGAGTACGACCTGAAGTCCGTTGGGCCGCAAGGCGCGGCAGATGTCCAATTGTGGTGCACACGAGACAAGACAGCGAGTTGGGAAAAATGGGGAAGTGATCGAGATCTAACGAGCCCGCTCTCGGTAGAAGTGGACGCCGAGGGCCTCTACGGTTTTCGTATCGTGATCATCGGTAAGAATGGCCTTGCCAGCCCAACGCCCAAACCGAATACACCAGCGGACCTGTGGTTGGGCGTGGATCTAACCGACCCCACCTGCCGACTAACGACAGCAGCAATTGGACATGGACAGCATTCAGGGCATGTCGAACTTCGATGGGAAACCGTCGATCAGAAACTAGCTGCTAGACCGATCACGCTCAGTTTTTCTTCCTCACCCAAAGGTCCGTGGCAGGTTGTTGCGGCCGGCTTAGAAGACGATGGACAGTACTTCTGGAAGATCGATAACAGCGTTCCCCCCTCGGTTTTTCTTCGCCTGGAAGTTGTAGACGCCGCAGGGCATCGCAATGAATCCGTACTGCAGCAACCAGTCGACACTCGACAGGTCGCACCGCGGGGCCGGATTCTCGGCGTGGCGCCGGTCGAGTGAAAGGCAAAGGTCTCGCGTCGACTTTGGTGTGATCGCGCAAGCTTCCAGGCTGCGGTTTGTCGTCACGAATCCAAACGCAAACAGGCTGCGCTGACTTTGA
>DUDC01000098.1:4114-29522 GCA_012959465.1 Planctomycetaceae bacterium | reverse complement strand
CCAGAGGTGCAACGGATGCACTAGCCGACAAGAGTCCGACCGTGGACGCGGTCAAGAACTCGCGTCGATGTAATCGAGGCGGCGTGACGAACATGACTAGCCTCTTCTGAGTTTACGGCGAATCGGCAACAACAGAAATACTAACGAAGTTGGAATGGCTTGTACAATGCACGTTTTGAGACGCGTTTCGGATTTACCCCACCAAGTAGTTGTCAAACCACTATTCCACCGGCACAGGGCCGGTAGAATTGCGAGTTTTCAGCACGAAGTCAACCCGACACTAGCACATTCGGCTCACACATCACTTGCATTATCCTGAGGAATACACATATTCTACCGACAATGAACGCTAGGATTCTCCAACTTACCGATCTGCACCTGACGGCCGACCCGGATGCAACTCTCAAGGGAATTCGTACTCGCGCCTCTTTGGCAAGTGTGCTACAAGCGATCAGGGAGGGCGTGAGCGACCAAGAGTTGGAGTTTGAATATGTGATCCTCACAGGTGACCTAGCTCACGATGAACAACTCGCGACCTACAAAGCATTGCGGGCCTTGCTGGGAGATTGGGTGTCACGCTGTCGACTTATCCCAGGAAATCATGATGACCGCATGTTGATTCGAGAGGTTTTCCCCGAGCTGGTCTCGGCCGGCACGGGTCGCATCACCTTCTCAATTGAATCGGCCGGCTGGAGATTGATCGGACTTGACTCACACGTTGACGGCGAGACGTACGGTCGAATCGGTGACGACCAATTGCAATGGCTAGCGGGAGAACTCGGGGCTCACATTTCCCAACCAACCATTCTGTTCATCCATCACCCACCAGTAATCGTCCACTCTGCTTGGCTCGACCGTATTGGCTTGCTCGATGCGGCCGACTTGCTGGACGTTGTCCGTTCTTATTCTCACATTCGGGGCATCTGCAGTGGCCATGTCCACCAAGAATTTTCCGCAACTCTCGACGGAGTGCAAATCCTGACAACTCCTTCCACTGGCGTTCAGTTTCTTCCTCGCCAGGATGAGCTAATCTGCGACCAGAGACCGCCCGGCTTCCGAATCATTCGTCTTAACGACCACCGTTTTGAAAGCAACGTAGTTCGGCTCGCTGAATCGGTCGAATGAAGACGGACTGATCACCGAATTGGTCGCAGCCAGCGGGGAGCGATTTGGTCCGGTTCGTCCGCCGTTGTCAGCCAGTGCAGCAAATGGTCTTTCATTTTGTAGACCTGCTCACGAAATTCCCCACTTTCGGCTAGATTGTTCATCTCCTGAGGGTCCGACTTCAGGTCGTACAATTCCGCAAATCCTTCGGGATAATAGATGTACTTCCAACGACGAGTGCGAACCATCTTCGCATCGGGGTGACGAATTCCACGGATCCCTTGGCCTTTGACGAATTCAAATTCGTCGCGCCGACCTGTGATCACCTCGGGAATGACGTTTTCACTAAAAACGACCCTCCGCGGCAGATAGTCGCCACCAGCCCGCGAGATCAGGGCGACAACGCTGCGGCCCTGGTTTGGATAGGGCTCTGGGATGCCGGAAAATTCGAACAGTGTTGGAAGCAAATCCACCGACTCAATTAGCTCGTTGTAGTTTCCTGGTCGTATACGTCCCGGGAACTTGATAATGAAGGGAACTCGGACAGACGCCTCGAAAAAACAGTTCTTGCCCATTAATCCATGTTCCAGTAGTTGATCACCATGGTCCGAACTAAACACCACAATTGTGTTGTCGGCTACGCCCGCCTCATCAAGAGCGTCCAGAATCAACCCGACTTCTTGGTCGATGTGACTGATCGCCCCGTAGTAGCTGCGATACATCCAAAGAAGTCGTTCTCGATCCGTGTCATACGACGGTCGGAAACGCAAGATCAGCGTGCGTAAGGGCGGAGGCAATTGCATGATCTCGTCGAGCGACATTTTATGGGGTAACGGAATGTCCACGTCGTCATACATCGCGTCAAACGGTTGCGGTACTTCAAACGGCGAGTGTGGCTTCCAGAAAGAGCTAAACAGGAAGAACGGTTTTTCCTGGGATGAAAGTTGTCGAATGTAGTGCCGAGTCCGCTCGCCAACCCAAGTCGTCTCAGAGTATTTTTCGTCGATCGCTTGTCGATAGGGATTCCTGCCGACGGGAATGTCACTCGCTAAGGCCCGGTATCCGATATTGGATTGCGGATCGTGTCGCTGCCGCCAGGTGACGTAGTCGGAGAACCGATCGAGCTGCGGAACGGCATCGTGAAGCTCGACAAGATCGAATCCAGTTCGTCGAGCTTCGTTTGCATTCGGTGGATGGTAGTGGAGTTTCCCAACTGACGCGGTCGTATATCCCGCATCACGTAGGCGATTCTGCATGAGCACTTCACGGCGATCCAATGGCGTATAGTTGACGCGGTTTCGATGTGAGTGGGGATATCGACCGGTGAAGAAGCTGGCCCGTGAAGGGACGCACACTGGAGCTTGCACAAAAAAATGGGTGAAGTTAGCGCCACTTGCCGCCAGACGATCGAGATGTGGCGTTTTGATCAGCCGATTACCGTTTGCACCAGTGCAATCCCAACGGTGTTGGTCGGTCATGATTAACAGGATATTCGGCCTGGTTGAGTCCGCGTCGGCCAACGCCTCGCCACAACAGGCCAATACCAAGGCGGTTAGAACAAGTCGACGCTTACTCTCATGTGATTTCATGTTGACCTCGATGTGAATGGTCATGCATTTCGCATCCTGTGTCTTCGCGGGCGACGAGCACTCCCACACGGAACGGTGGCAATGTAGGATGTAGATGTGTGAGTTTTCACTCGGACGCTACCACGAACAAAAAATAAATCAGGCAGGTTGATCATGTTGTGCTTTAAGACTCTCCTGTTCAGTGGATGCCTTCTCCTCAGTGTCGCGAATATTGCGGCGGCGCAAAAACCCCGGTCGTCCATCATCATCGGCGAGTCACTCACCGATAACAAGAACCCGCAGGCCGGTCGTCTCGATTCACCATTCGGTGTCGATTTCGACGCCGCGGGGAACATGTACATCGTTGAGCTGTCGGGCGGTCGCGTGCACAAACTGGATGCAACCGGCAAGTTGCAGACCATCGCCGGCGACGGCAGTAAGGGGTACGCGGGCGACGATGGTCCGGCCCGCCAGGCGACATTTAATGGAATGCACAATGTGGCCGTTACGCCGGGTGGAGATGTTTACATTTCCGATAGTTGGAACCACTGCATTCGGAAGATCGACGGAAAGAGCGGAATCATCACCACGATCGCGGGTACTGGGCAAGCCGGATTCAGCGGTGACGGCGGCCAGGCGACCAATGCCACATTCAATTTTCTGATGTGTATTTCGTTCAACGCGAGTCATAACAAGATCTACGCGGCCGATTTGAAGAACCGAAGGATCCGCGTTGTTGACCTCAAAACGGGCATCGTCACGACAGTTGCCGGCAATGGCAAGAAAGGGGTTCCGAAGGACGGGGCGGTGGCAACAGAGAGTCCACTAGTTGATCCTCGAGCTGTCGCCGTTGATTCACGAGGCCGTATCTACATACTCGAACGCAGCGGTCACGCCCTGCGGGTGGTGACGCCTGACGGCAAGATTCGAACCGTGGCCGGCAATGGGAAAGCCGGTGGAACGGACGGGCCGGCACTAGAGGCCGCGTTCAACTCGCCAAAACACATCGCCATCGACGGCGACGACAACGTGATTATCGCCGACGACCAAAACAAACGCATTCGCAAGTATGAACCACAACACGGCCGACTAACCAGCCTACTAGGGAGCGGCGTTGATGTGCCCAAACGGGGGCTACTTCGACCACACGGTGTCTGCGTTCATCAAGACGGAACGATCTACATTGTCGACACGGGGCACCATCGCATCATTCGCCTTCAGTTGCCTTAATTCCGGCTCTCAGCCTAGTTCCGCGAGCGGCCGATGATCGCCGACAAGATATTGTGGGCGACCGGCAAGATCGTTGAACTGCGTCGAACGAACGTCGATGCCGAGTCGCTGGTAGAGCGAGGCAAACACGTCGCGAAAATGAACCGGCCTGGTACGTACCTCCTCGCCCCATCGTGACGTTGAGCCGATCACCTGACCACACCGCAATCCACCTCCGGCCAACAGTGCACCGGCAACGTTGGGCCAGTGGTCGCGGCCAGCGTTCGCGTTGATCTTCGGAGTGCGGCCAAATTCGCCCCAGGCGACCACAGCAATGTCTTCCAACAGTCCTCGCTCATCGAGGTCCTGGATCAACGACGAAAGTCCGAGATCAAACAGCGGCAGCGCACCGCGAGCTTCACCGAAGCAGTCCTTGTGCCAATCCCAGTTGTAGTCGCCTTGCGACATTCGTCCAAAAGGCCAACGGCTGAAGGCAAGCGTGACACAGCGTGCGCCCGCTTCAATCACTCGTCGGGCTAGAAGGAACTGGTCAAGGTGCGTTTTACCCTGTCGTTCGTTGGGATACTCGCGATCGAGACCATAGCGACGACGAGATTGTTGGTCCTCCTTGCTCAGGTCGAGTGCTGCGGCCAACCGTTGCGAAGTAAGAACCTCGAAAGCCTGTTGTCGGAATTCATCGACCCCGTCGGCAAGTCCCTGACGATCGGCCTGACGTCGAAATTGGTCAAAGCTGTCCAACAGTGCCCGCCGGTCGGACAGTCGTTTCAAGCTGATGCCATTCAACATGATGTTTCGACGATCCACCGCCTGAGCTTCAAAGCCGGCGTGAGCGGCACCCAAATACCCGGCCTGACCAGGCGGAGTGCGAAGGATGAATCTCGCATCCGGTTCAATGGAAGTCAGATCGACAGACGACGGAACACCCGGAACTCGAGTGCCAAATTTTTTAGAGAGAACAGCTCCCAACGACGGCCAACCGCCGGGTGGAAATCCGGGTACGATTGGCGAGGCGGCCATCTCGGGATGCGACTCCCAACCTGTCGAACACCAATGCGTATTGTGATCGTTGCGAAAACCGACGAGCGAACGAATGATCGCCAACTTGTCGGCCATTCCGGCCAAGCGCGGCATGAGTTCGCAGATCTCGATCCCGGGCACGTTGGTGGCAATCGGTCGTAACTCGCCGCGAATTTCAGCCGGAGCATCCGGCTTCAGGTCGTACATATCCAGGTGTGAGGGCCCACCGGGCAAGAGCAACATGATGATGCCCTTGATCGGATTCCGGACTCCGTTTTCGGCCTCGGCACGGAGAATCTCGGGCAGCGACAATCCCCCGAGCGCCAGTCCGCCAATTTGCAACCAACTGCGGCGTGACATTCCGTCACAGTAACGCGATTTTGGACCGGGGATCGTCAACATGGTCGGCACCAATTGAGGAACGTATCGGACATCATTAATGTATCCCGACATCCCGCGAGTGGCAATTCTGTTTCCCAGAAGATCCGCGAAAAAAGAGAAGCCGCTTGGCCGATTATGCCCCTAGCTGGGCCGGTGATAGAATGGGCGCCCCGTGTTTCCCGTCCAAATTGGAGATCCACATGACACGCATCGTCCCTTTTGCCGCGGCCGCTGCCACCATGCTGTTTGTCACGTCGGCCATCGCCGACGACAATGAACTTTCCGACGAAGAAAAAAAGGCCGGATGGCAGCTGCTGTTCAATGGCAAAGACCTTACCGGTTGGAAGTGCAATAACGGCAAACCAATCGCGACTCCCGTCGAAAAAGGGTCACTCGTGCCGTACAAGTCGGGCGGCTACATCGTCATGCACGAAAAGTCATTTGATCACTTCGTGTTGAAATGCGACGTCCGCTGGGAGGATCCTCGATGCAATTCCGGCATCTTCTTCCGTGTCGAGAATCCCAAAAACCCAGTTCACACGGGCTTCGAAATCCAGGTCATGAGCGGCACGACGACCGGTAAACACCAATTGGGCGCGATCTACGACCTGGCCGCCACAACGAAGAATACGGGCAAGGAAACGGGACAATGGAATACGATCGAAATCCGATGCTACGGACCCTACATCAACGTCAAAGTAAACGGTGAACAAGTCGCCGCAATGAACTGCGACAAATTCGACCAGCCGGGTCTCTGCCCGGATGGTAAGAAGCACAAGTACAAGCTGAACGGAAAACCCCGAACAGTTAAAGACTTTGCTCGCGAGGGCTATCTGGGATTTCAAGATCACGGTCACAAAGTTTGGTACAAGAATGTCAAACTGCTGGAGTTAGACTTTGGCAAGGACTAGGCGTAAGTAGTCCGTTGCACTGTGGCGCATGAAGCTCAATAATTACCGCATCTCTCGCCCATCATGTCCACTGAAAGTGGTCCTATGTCATCGCCTCATTTTCTATTGTCTGCTGTTGGCAAATCACTGCTCTTCGTTTCGGTATTCATCTCGTCAGCGGCAGCCGAAGTACCACAACAGGACCGAGAGGCGACTGCGATTGGATTTGCCGTCAGCTTGGATGGCGTAAAGTGGCACAAGCATCCGCAGAACCCGGTGCTCCGCCCCGATCCCAAGCCACCATGGGAATCGCACTATGTCTCCAGCCAATCGGTCGTTCGATTGCCGGACGGAAGTTTCCGCATGTGGTACGCCAGCCGCAAGAAACCTCCTTTCAAAAATCTCTATTTCGCTCTCAACACAGCGCATTGGACCGGACCCTCGCCAAAGACTGTCAAAAACTCTCCCTAAAAAGTGTCCTCGAAAACTGAACCTCTCTATTCAGTCGGAAAGTAATCATGAACCATTTCCTGATGCGATGTCTGATTGCTACCTCGATTATTTCCGTAATGGGCAGCACGACATCAACGACAAATGCCGAGGATTCACTTATTTTCATCTCGGCGTTCGCCGCCGGCGATGAGGGGGCAATTCACGCCTATCGGCTGAGTTCGAAAACGGGTCAGTTGACGGCATTACACCGCACGACGGACGCCGAGCACCCGTTCTTCATCGCTATCTCGCCCAACCAGAGATTCTTGTACGCTATACACGCGGTTGCGTTTGGCGGCGACGAGCACGAACAGGTCGCTGCCTATGAAATCGAAGGCTCCAGCGGCCAGCTAAACTTGTTGAACCGGCAGTCTTCCCTAGGATCGGCTAGCTGTTATCTGCACGTCGACGCCACCGGTCAGACCGTCTTGGTCGCCAATTACTCTACTGGCAGTGTCGCAGCACTGGCTGTTGAGGCGAACGGAGCTCTGTCGAAAGAGTCGTCGTTTATTCAACATGTCGGTTCAAGTGTTGATCCGGCAAGGCAAAAGGGTCCGTATGCTCACTGCATCGTCGCCAGCCCCGATAACCGCTTCGTGTTCGCGGCAGATCTTGGACTCGACAAGATTCTCTGCTATCGACTAGATCCGAAGACATCAACACTTTCAACGAATCGACAGCCTTTCGCGCGGACGCCGCCGGGTGTCGGTCCTCGCCACTTGACGTTTCATCCCAATGGAAAACACTTGTTTGCGATCAACGAGCTGAAAAACTCCGTCACTCGATTTGATTACGATGCCCGAACGGGGACACTGATCGAACGGCAGACGATTCCGACGTTGCCCGCAAAGTTTGACGGCACGAGCCATTGTGCAGATCTAAAGATAACGCCCGACGGTCGGTTCCTGTACGGGACGAACCGCGGCCACGATAGCATCGCCGCCTACCGAATCGGCGACGACGGTCAACTGGTTTTGATTGGAATCGAACCAAGCCTCGGCAAGGGGCCGCAAAATCTGGCGATCACACGTGATGGAAATCTACTGTTATGCGCGAACATGCCAGGTAATAATGTGGCCGTGTTTCGAATCGATCCTCGTTCGGGAACGCTAAAATCAGTAGGCCAACCGATTTCCCTACCGAAACCGTCCTGCATCAAACTACTCCGTTGACGATCCGATCACACCTGAACCCGAAGTGTCGGTTCACACCCGATTGACGTTAGTTAATTTATGGTCATTTGAGTACCTGCCGGTACACTCGCAAGAAATTGCCACCGACGATCTTCCGCAAATCGTCCTCCGAATAACCGGCGGCGTGCAACCGTTTGACCGCTTTCGTCCAGCGGCGGGGACTATCTAGAATGCCGATCGTGCGCCATGGTACCGTCTAGATAGCCGTCCGTCGAAAACCCGACATGGTCCACGCCGACCTTCTTTGCGATGTAATCGACGTGAGCAACAAAGTCATCAATGGTGGCATGCGGAATTGCCGGCCCCGGTGGCGTCACTCGAAGTTGTTGATAAGGGCCCGAAAGGTATGGACCATAAGCCATTACTCCGATGAGACCGTACAACTAGAATCGATCGTATCGTTCGGACTGCAATCCATTGTTTCTTGGCGACAACCTAATCGTCCCAGGGGTGACTCATCGTCGGCTGATTTACGTATCGATTCATTCTCAATACCAATCGTTGGCCGCAACCGGGTGATAGCCTTACCGTGAGCCTTGAATCCTGGATGGCAATGGTCTCGTTCGTCATACGAATGCTCTCGAATCGATGTTCAGCGTACGCGCCCGCTTGAACGATCAATTCATGGGACTCGGTTTGTGAAGTGTTCACAAGCGTCAGGGTAACCTCGTTGTCGCTCAAGCGTTCGACCAGCGCTGCGACATCATCAGGAAGACCCGAACGTCGATGCACAGGATCGAAATAACGCAGTCGACTGAATAGAATCGAACCGCGGTGCCCAGGATGCAAACCGCCAAGCATTAACTCGATCAATGACGAGACACTGCATGGATTGAACTTCATCGGATCGTCCGACAATCGCGTATCAGGCGTGGTGGTATCTGCACGCATTCCCTTCACACGGTCACGAATCCTCGCCAGATCTCGCCGCAAGGCAGTTTCCGGATAGGTGGCGTTGTCTCCGTCCAAGTAGTCGAGCCAACTGTTGGATGGGACGAATTTACGGTCGGAAGACTTCATTGACAGGTAATACAATTCCAACGCATACGGTGCCCATGGGCTGGGCTGGAAGTTGTACCAGCCTTCGTCTCCATATTTCTGGGGATAGACCCTCTTGCCACTAACCGTCTTCGCGTTGGCATTGACAATACTGAACTGCTTTCGCCAGGGGTCGAGATACCGATCGTTTCCTGTAAGCATGTAGGCGTTCATAAACCCGTTGAAGCCGAGCTGAAACGTGCTGCGATGAGCAAGTTCCCCCGTCTGGGGCACCACGACGGAAAACCCCCAACCGTAGACGCCTCCGTACCACTTTCCGTCGGTCGCTCCGCCAATCGTGCCGTCCAGCCCGATGTTGCTCGGGATAATCCCGCCATTTTCAATCATCCGCTGCCGCCATGCATCGACGTATTCAAGCAACCAATCACAGTATTTTGATTCGTGAGAGAGCATCCACGCGTTGATGGCCAACGACGTCGCCAGCAAGTTCGACGGATGATCCCCAACAACATCGTTGTAGTCCTTGAAATGATCGAGCATTTCTTGATAAGTTCGTTCACCGTGACCTAGTTGAAATCGATGTTCGACCTCGATCGGATCACCAGCCCAGTCCAGGCCGGTCGCCTTCCGCAGTAACGGCCCGCGACTACCGTTAAACAAACTACGGATGATTTTATGTTTAGGATCGTAGTTTGCAGCTTGCGGACTCTCGTTCATATAGAACCCGGCATATCGACGAACTCGTTGCTCGAAGGCCGTATCATTGGGGTCCGATAAACCCTGCAAGTTGAAGACGGTCAATCCCTCTCCGTTATGCAGCCAGTCGAACATGACAGGGAATTCTCTGTAGTACATCCCGTCTCGAGCAAACGGTACATCCGTGGTTTTCGCCAGAGTGAATTGTCGAAGATGGCCCTCCCATGCTCTCTTGTACATCGTCAGTACATCAGAGTGGGCGCCCAACGCGTGCAGGATGGGCCAGTCATTGCAGTTCTCGATTGCGTCATCCGGACCGTCATCACCGCCCCATCGTTCAACGCACAACAAGAACCCTCGCTCGTCAAAATACCGATCGAAAAACTCCCGACAAGCCGTCGTGTTGGCTTCCAGCAGTGCTCGCTCAAGTAGCGCCCAATTTGGTGGAAGCATCGGTGAATCGACAGTAATCGCCGTCGACTGTGCGGCGGCCTGCCGACAAATCGTGACAAGAACCACCAAGTAAATGGCGAAACGAACACCGGCCAATTGACGATTTCTCATGATCGGACCCGACTCCATAAAAGGTAGTGGAAGTTCGCCGTCAGTCACATTTTCATCAACTAGGATGATGGCACCTAAGACGCGTCAGTTTCCTCGCCCCGCAATTGTGCAAGTGCCGCCTTGAGGCCGTCGATGCCATAGTGCACGATTGTCCCGGTGTTAATGAACCTGTAACCCTGTTCGTACGATCGTTGGCATTTCTTAAAATCGTTAAAAGTGATCCCGGCCGGCTTGCCCGCATCCGCGACACGCTTTGGAAAGTCGGCCAGGAAACGCTGCAAATCCGGGTGATCGAATTGACCGATCACGCCTAGCGAAGCAGACAGATCGGCTGGCCCGGCAAAGACCACATCAACGCCTTCCGTTGCTGCAATTGCCGCGAGGTTTTCGATACCCTGTGGCGTTTCGATCTGCACGATCACACATGTTTCGTCGTTGGCAGCAGGAAGATAGTCATCCCAACTAACGTCCGCCATCGCAGTCCAGAACGGTGAGATGCCGCGTGAGCCAGCGGGTGGATACTTCGCGTACTCGACGGCCAGTTTCGCCTCATCCGCCGTATTGACCTGCGGGACCATGATTGTGTTGGCACCGATGTCCAACGCCTTCTTTATCCATATTGGGTCGAGGCCCGGGACTCGGATCATCGCCGCGCACGCCGCACTGCGACACAAAATCGGTAACCAACGCACCTCGTGAGTGCCATAGGGACGATGTTCCAGATCGATCCAGAGGAAGTCAACACCACAGTCAATGGTCAATTTGGATACAAACTCTGATGCGTCCGGAGCTGCTGCACCCCATACAGCGCGGCCCTCACTCAACAGCATCTTGACACGGTTCTTCAACATAGACTTTCCTTAGCTGTTAGTTCACGTAGTTCACGCAAGTAAAATTCGCTCGCCCAATGCCGTGTCACTCGTTCGAAAACGTCACGATTGGAAAGATCTCAGGGATGTGCGAATCCCACACACCGTGCTTACCCAAGGCCCAGCCGCCAGAATCGACGGCAGGCGCTGGCGCCTTATACGTGTTAAAGCGAAATAGATCGATCTGCCATTTGTCGCCATGCTTTGGCGGTAAGGCTCGGCCATCTCCTTTCGCCAACCAGGTCATTTCCTTCCAAGGAAAGGCCAGCTCGACCGTCCAACCTTCATCGACGTCTGAATTGTCGTTTAGCGTACCGTCGATGTGAACCGCCGACTTGAAATTTGGGAAGTCGTAACCAAGAAACGCAATCCGCTTTCCACGGGGGTGGTTCTTGAACCCGACACCGTTGAACTTCTGCGATTTAGGTAGATTTCGTTTCAGCTGAGGATCACTTCCGTAGCCGTCTCGTTCATACGAATCTTCCCAGACGAAAAATCCTTCGTAGACGGTCCCGTACGCATTGATTTCGAACTCGTAATAAGCGTCCTTTCCAGCGATAAAAATCTCCGTGTCGTTGTCATAGTAGATAGGGTCATCTCGATTCTTGTATTTTGCTTCGACGTTCGGTTCAGCGATCCAAAAAGCCACGTACAGGAACTCGTCATCCCATACCAATGCGGCCCGCGTCGTGTGGATTGTCTCTTTGCCATTGATCAAATCTACAAACGGTGGAGTGGTTTGCACGGATTTCCAAACCTCTTCGTTTAGCTTTCCGTCAATCACCAGCGGTTTCTCGCAGCGGACTGCGGTATAGCGGGGAATTTCGTTCTTTGGAACGAACGACTGAGGAAAGGGCTTCGGAATCGAAACAGTGACCGCACTCGGAAAACTCAAAAAAGGATCGCCACGCCGACTGAGCGTGCCAAATAGCGTAGCGATTGTTCGCGGCACGACACCTTCGTGTAGCACTTTGCCTTCACTCTGAATCTTGACGGGCTGATCCAAATCAATAAATCGGTCATCCAAATATACGACGACTTCGCTGACGTTCTTTGCCGACAGAGTGATCGTCTGTCCTACCGCTTCTGCAATGACCTCACTTCGGGCTTTTCGATTGGCATCATCGACACCCAACCAATAAAATTGTGAATGGGTGACATCGTCCTGTTTCCATACAATGCGTTTTGGTGCAGCATTGCGAGTCTGTTTCGCCATCCAGGGGATTGCCACTGCATCTTCTCGATCCATCCAATGACCCTTCTCCGGATAGATCTTTACGAAATGCAGGTATCCATCTGGGTCGTCCTTACGGAGCTGAGCCAGCCTCTTTTGCCACGCTGCCGCCACTTTGTTGCGGTTGTAGGCTGCATCGCGGCCGCCAACTTGCAACGCAAATGGAACATTTCGAATGCCCAACGCGGATGTCTCGTTAGGGTGTCCGGCCATCATCGCCGCCGCCGCCCAACGGTCCGCCATCCGTGGGGCCAGTTGATAAACACCATCGCCCCCCGCCGAGTAACCCATGACGTAGACGCGATTCCAGTTAACGCCCTCAAAGGCGACCATGTTCTCGATCAGACGATCGAAGAGCGGATCGATGTGTCCTTGGTGCCACAAATTCCATGTATTCGTCGGCGCTCGCGGTACTAAGTAGATTCCCTCGTCCAAACTGTACAGGCGTTTTTGATTTTCCCATTGTTGGTCGTTGACTCTCGGTGGAGCGCCGCCTCCGCCGTGTAATGAGATGTAAAGACTCCAGCCATCGGCCGGTTTCTTACCAAATTGCTTAAAAAAGAACGGCATCTTCTGCTCACCGTGTTTTAGCACGCGAGACTTCATTTCCTCCGCGTTATCGGCTCGAATCTGTTCGATCCGATCTTTCGCTAACGTCTCTCGTGACGCGACAACCTCATCGTCCGTCAACGCAACTCCCGCGAAGTCTTGTTCGTTCAACGGCGGGCGATCCTTTACCGCAAGTTGAAGGTAATTCCGCAACGACTTGAGCGCCGAACCGGACGCGTCTTCGTCAACGCGATCATTTCTGGAATTGGTTGCGCTGGCAAACTGCAGCGAGAACATCTCGTCCTGTTTACTCGGTTTGATCTGCTGGCGAATTCGATGATCGCCCGCCTCGACCTCAATCAAGAATTCCTGCCCTTGCATTAGCGGGACGCAAATGTGATCGTTCGGATCAAAGCGATCGTCGTTGGTTACTCCAACAAAGACTGGCTGGCCTTTCTGAGTTATTCGCAGTGACGCGGAAACTCGTTGACCATCCTTGTCGCGAACGACGAACATCGCTTGCACGTGTCCAGCCGGCAATTCCTTTATCAACGCGACATATCGATCCGTCACATTGACTGCGGGAACGTAGGTGATTCGACGATCCCAAACACACGGAAACGACAAGGGAGTCTTCTTGAAGCTCGTGGCATAGATCGCATGAAGCGGATTATCTCGAATTGCTGTTGCCGCCCGATTGACGAACCAACCACGATTCAAGTGTTCACCAGTGGCCTCGGCCGCACCCGTGAATTGCCATCCATCGTCCCAGACTTCGACCCACGAATGATTGCCACTCTTGTTCGTCCACAGGGGCGTACCGACCATGCGTGCCGGAACACCGACAGAACGACAGGCATCGATCAGCAATACAGATAGCCCCGTACATGAGGCCATTCCATCCTCGATCGTTTCGTACGGACTCTGATCGGCCTTCTTGCGATTGGTCGAGAACTTGACGCCAAGTTGTTTGAAAATTTCGCGGTTGAGAATCATCGCAGCCTCACCCGTAGTCTTGGCTTGCTTTACAAGAGGAAGGAAGCGTTGTCGAAGATCGCCTCGCCAGTTATCCCGACGTTCGTTGATGCTGGCATACGGCAGAACATTGTTCAGAAAGATCTCTTTCGGTACGTTTTTCGCCCAAGGATCATCACGCCAAGATTGATAAGCTAGTCGAGTGTTCTTCAATAGGTATTCGGCCGAGAGCGATGTCAAATCGCGAGCTGGCATATTCTGCACCAAGAACTCAATGCCGCCTCGTTGCTGAACGGGCACCTTGACCAGTGCCTCTTCAATCTGAGGTCGGTTCTTTCCAGCCGCCGCCAGAGTCGCCTCAGAGACTTGGCACAATGCCGATTCCGACGCCTGAAGAGAAAGAACAAGCCAGCTGACAGCAAAGATTGACGTTCGCATAAAACTCAGACTTCCGTTAGTAAAACGTAATCGATGGAATGCCGCCTGAATGCTGGAATTGTACACTAGCGGCAACCGAAAGTAATTGGTCTCGACCGACGCGAATTCGCCCGATAGCGGTCGGAGAGTTGACATGACTACGACGAGCCCTGATCTTGGTGAAATCGTCGTCAGCGCAAAGAACGAATTCAACTCGGTGCCAGCATTGCCGATACACCTTGTCCTGAAGTCCGAAAACCAGGATCGATCATGAAGAATACCGACGAACAAGCCGAACAATTACTCGCTGCTTCGCTACAAACGATTGAGGACCACTACGAACAGCGGGGGATTTTTCGAGACCGTTTTGGCTTCGGGCGGACACCCGCGATCGTCGTTGTCGACTTCGCTTACGGCTGGACGGACGAAGCGTATGCCGGCGGCAGTGCCCGACTTGATGCTCCTGTCGAACACACGCAAAGACTGCTAGCCAACGGCCGAACAGCCAAGTTGCCCATCATCTACACGACTTCTCCGTACCGTCCGGAAAGCGGCGACCAACCGTTCAAATCGGCGGCCGACTTTTCACCCGACCTGCAAAGATGGGACGACCGCGCTTGCAAGATCGACGAACGCGTCGCACCGCAGCCAGAAGACCTGGTAATTGAAAAGGAAAATGCGAGTGCGTTCTTCGGCACGCATCTGGCGTCCTACTTAATTCAACATGGAGTGGATACCTTGCTGATAACCGGCTGCAGCACCAGTGCCTGCATTCGAGCGACTGCCACCGACGCCAAGAGCTATCGGTTTCGTCCAGTGATCGTCCGCGAGTGTGTGGGCGATCGCTCAGCAGCCTGTCATGTCTTCACGCTGTTCGACATTCAAGCACGCTTCGCAGACGTTGTGTCGTTAGACGAGACGATGACCTATCTAGACACGATCGACGCGAAATAGAATTCAATGTGTGCCACTGGCTTTGCCAGTGAAGTCGTAGGTATCCGTATTCAGACTCTAATGACTTCGTGTCGAAGACACCGGCAAAGCCAGTGACACACAAACGGTCAATGCCCGCTAGTTCGTTCTGACTGATAGCCCGTGAATCGGAAATACATCTGGACGTATGTGGCCGTCGCGAAGATGTCCAACTTGCCAACTCAAACTGACCGAGCGGACAACAACTTCGACCGTGCTGTTGAAATTGCCTTCCATGCACCACACGTGTTTTTTTGTCGGGTCGTACGAAAGTAACATGAAACTGTGTCCGGGCTTGCGAACGTAGTCGCCATGAATTGGATTTTGAGTACTGATTGTCGGAATACGGCTTCCGTTGTGATACGGAATATCACTCGTAAAGAGCTTATTTAGTTTGGTTCGTCCGTTCTCGGCGCCCGTTGTGCAAAAACCCGTTGCCCACATGTAATAGGCGTAGCAATCCATTGGGTAACGCTCACCAGTTCGCCAGCCATTCTTGCGGTAGTAAAATTCCTTAAAAGTCCGCATCACGATCTGCTGACGCGCCTGCTGTAGACGTGTCTCACCACCAGTTGCCACATAGTAGGGCAAGGCGAGGCGACCGATCGATGAGTCGCGATCATAAACGTCAGATTCACGGTGCAGATTGACAAACAGACGGTAAACTGTCGACGGCTTTATAAGACTCTCTCCGTTCTTATTTGTCACGTCGAATACTGCCGTGGTGAATTCTTCGTTTTCGACGTCGGGGCCAATCGACACGGGAACAAATCGAACGTGAGTCGTTTGGTAATCGTTCAAGTCGGTCAACTTCACCTCTGCTACGATACGACCCGACGTTTTGCTAACGACGTCCTTATCGTCGACGCGAAGGAAGACTCGTAATTTATCCTCAAACGCCACGTCGGACGAGCTCGCGAGGTCGTAGTTGTATTTGATCGGCAGGGTGGGATAATTCGCCGATTCTGGATCGACGAGTGGAGCAACTCGCTTTACGTAGCTCGAAGTGCCGCCACCGTTATTGGTGTATGTGTATGTGTAGTGCCGACGTCGTCCATAGGACTCATGGGTGCTGATGATTATCGCCAGAGTCGCAAAGATCATTGCGCACAGGAACCGCGAGGGCGGACGTAAACACATAGAATCACCTTATTCTTGCTTTGATTGGTTAGGGACGGCGGGGGAGCGCCTGGCGAGGCCCGTGAAGGGTAGCCCAACCATTTCCTTGCAAATCTATCCTTGCAACTTTCGACGGCGTCAGAAAAGTGCATGGTCTTTTCCGCTGTCGAAGGCTCGGATTCTAGTCAAACCGGATGAAAAGAAAAGGGGCTACTTTGAACGCCAGTCATTCACGAGTCAGCGGAAACTGCATTTGCAATGGAGCCAACTCGTGGCCCAGCCCCGATTTTCGGAAGCACCTGCTTTTCGAGAAAAGTCCCTATTCCTGTGCCCTGTGGTAATCTCCGCTCGTGTAGCCGAAGTAGAAACTCAGCAAAATGCTCGACACTGGAAATCGCACCTCGTGTGAGCTTAGAATTACTGAGGCCATGACACACTCGAACTCAAATACCGTCCGGTCGCTTCACTTTGTGGTCGGAATGTTGACGTTGGCGACGCAAGTCCTCAGCCGGCCCGGCAACGCCCAGGAAACGCCGCCGGGGAAGGACTCTGAAGAGATATCGTTCCAGGAGCTGGTTCAACCACTGTTGCAAAAATACTGCCTGCGGTGCCACGATGCCGACACCATGAAGTCAGGCATTCGTGTCGACCAATTGAACGGTGCCCTTGAGGATCGACATCTATTCCTTTGGAAGGACATCCTGAAACAGGTTGCCGGTGAAACGATGCCGCCGGAGGACGAACCACAGCCTACGGAAGATCAACGCCGGTCGCTCGCCGACTGGATCCGAAAGTCGATGGCTGCGGCGCGAACTAGAAACGCGGCGAAGAACGGATCAGTGAGGCGACTGACGGTTTCACAATACAGCAACACACTCCGGGATCTGTTGGGGATTGAGGAACGACTCTCCGACGTGCTGCCGCCGGATGGGGTATCACGCGAGGGATTTGCAAATAACGGCCGTGTGATGGCGTTGTCTCCGCTACTCATTGAGTCCTATTTCGACATCGCCGCCAAGGCGCTTGATCTCTGCATCGTTGATGAAGCTTCACGACCGGTGATCCAGAATTTTCGCGTAGACCTGGGTAAGGCCATCAACCCGGAGCCCTGCCCCGACAAGCTAATTCTCGGTGCCAACAGTCACCTGTTAGCTAACGACAACTTCCTGGTCAGTCAGCTGAAACCAGCCAAGCCTTTTGAATACGAACCGTTCCTGATGCGAACCAAGTACCGTTTCGTCGAAGGCTACCAGGGGAACGCAACGGTCCGGGGATGGCGAAACTACGACAGTATTTACCATGCGGTCTTTGCCTGCATGCGGGGTAACGCCGGATACCCGAAGGGCCTGCCTTACCAGGTCATTGAAGATGGGTTAGTGCTGCGACCTGCGATTCCAAGTGCTGAGCTATTTCAGGTGGAAAGTACGTATGGGCCCAAAGCTAATTTCAAGATCTCGCTGCGGCAGTTACCAGAGCAGGGCCAGTTCCGTGTTACCGTCAAGGCGGCCCGTTACGACGATGCCCTGCTACTCAACCCGGGCCAGTCGTCCCGGCCCGAATCAACACCGGGAGCCATCACGGCCAGGCAGCTTGCTAATCCCCAAACAGTCACGATCAAAAAGGCGGGCATTTACCAGGCTAACGTTTTCTTAACAGCTCCCTCCCTCGATTCGACCCCAGCCAAGGCCGATAAGCTGGCCGAGGGACTGATCGGAGCCTGGCCGCTCAATGGTGATACGCAAAGTGAATCGAAACGCGAGGTGCTGACAGGCCGCCTGGAAGGAGAAGCACAATTTGTTGACTCTCCCTTTGGAAAAGCCTTGTCACTTGACGGCAAGGACGATTCCCTAGTGGTCGATCGAGACAACTCCATGAACGTAGGAACAGGCGACTTCTCGGTAGCGGCCTGGATTCATCCGACGGAGTTACGCCAGGGTGGCATCGTCTGCCTGGGTCGATATAGCTGGACCCACGGCTGGTACTTTGACATGCCAAATAACAAGGGCGTCTTGCGGATTGAAACGATTAGTCCGGAGAACAAACCGAACGGGACCGTAGCCTCCCGACCCGGTGCCATTCGCGTGAACACCTGGCAGCACGTGGCCGCGGTTGTCGGTCGCGGCACCAATAAAACTAACCTTTACATTAATGGTTACCTGGTCGCTACCGGAACCATCGCCCCCACGAACCTGGACAACCCGACCGTAAAACTACATCTTGGGCGGATCGAAGGATCGAAACTCTTCAAAGGGGCGATCGACGATGTGCGCATCTATCGTCGGGCCCTGGACATTTCCGAGATCAAGGCACTGCTCTCACCCGGACGCCAGTTCATCAAGCCACCACCGCCAGAAAAGCCACAAAGCCTGACCCTGCAACTGGGAGAGCGGCAGTTTTCTGCCACCCTTCGCCAGCCAGCATTTGCCGTCCTGCGGCTACCAGCCGGACCACTGCCGGTCCAACTACAATATGGTGGCAAGCTAACACCTGATCGAGTCGTCCTGACACCGCTGGCCGAGAATGACGAGCTTGCCAGGCAGTTCCAGGTTTTTGAAAAACGGCTACCACGACTTGGCCTGCACATGGGATTGCGCCGCGATTGTGGCAGCACCTTTGCCCCGGTCGGTGACAGCCGGCCGGTTGCGAATAGCAACCTGGAAGACTTCATCTTCGAGGGTGCCCTCAACAATTTCCCTAGTCCCGACGTTGAGAAAGACAACGTGAATTATCTGGCTGGCATTCGGGAGATTGGTGTCCGCAGCGAATACACCGACGGGCGTGATATGCCCAGACTGCTCGTTCGCTCGATCGAATTTGAAGGTCCATACTACGCGAATTGGCCGCCGGCTACACACCGCAATATCTTCATCGAGTCCGCTCACAGCGGCGAACCCGAACTCTACGCGCATGAGATTATTCGCTCGTTCGCAACACGCGCTTTCCGCCGTCCAATTACCGATGCCGAAGAGTCGTCCATCGTTGCCGTCTGGAAGAACAGCTATGCCGAAAAAGGTGATTTTCGTCAGAGCATCAAGGACGCACTTCTGGTTGTGCTGACATCGCCTCAATTCCTGTTCCTAATCGAGCAGAGTGAAGGGCCAGAAGCCGAAGACCTTAGTCCGTACGAGCTGGCTTCAAAACTCTCCTATTTCCTTTGGAATACGTCGCCGGATAACCGGTTGCTGGAACTTGCCGCATCCGACGAGTTACACAAGACCCTGGACGCGGAAATCGAACGCATGATTCTCGACCCGCGTTCGCGGCAGTTCATTCATGAATTCACATCGCAGTGGTTGAGGCTCGACAAATTTGACGTTTTGGAGGTCGACCGAAAACGATACCCGATGCTGACGCGCGACACTAAGACTCAGCTGCGACAAGAGCCTATCGAGTATTTGCAGTACTTGATTGAGCAGAATTTGCCGTTGCGAAATTTGATCCAATCCGACTTTATCATGGCAAACGAGGTTGTCGCCAGCTACTACGATTTAGCCGACCTCGCAGAAAATGGGTTTCAATTTTCCGCAATCAAGCATGAGAATGAAAACCTCGGTGGTGTGCTCGCCCAAGCCAGCATTCTCGCGGGCCTTTCCGACGGGCGAGAATCAAATCCAATAAAACGCGGCGCCTGGTTGGCACGCAAGATCATCGCTGAACCGCCGGACGACCCGCCGCCGAATGTTCCGCAAATCCGAGAGGACGAAGGCACACACCTGACCCTCCGCGAAAAACTGGAACGTCACCGAAGTCAGGACGGCTGCATTAAATGCCACTCTGGCATCGATCCCTGGGGAATCCCGTTTGAGACGTTTGACGCAGGTGGGCGGTTTAAGAATGACCCTAAGGTGAACGCCCATTCGACTCTGCCGGACGAAACCGAGGTTCGAGACCTGAACGAACTGAAGGCTTATCTGGCGAGCGACCGTATCGATCGGGTGGCATTCAGTTTCCTGAAGCACTTGTCCTGTTATGCGGTTGGCCGCAGCCTGGGCTACAATGAGATTGTGTTTCTTGAGGAAGAGGGGCTAGAATTAAAGCCCGCTGACTACCGCATGCAGGATATGATCCGGTTCGTGATTAAGAGCGAGTTGTTTTTCAAGAAGTAACCCCGTTCTCGTTCCAATCGACCTTTAACTCGGATTTTTTATGGCCACCTCCGCTCAGCTCGATCGTCGTTCGGTGCTCAAAGGTATCGCTGGCATTTCGTTGGCCCTGCCAATCCTCGAGGCGATGGGAAAGGATATTTCCGAACAGAGCCGGCGACGATTTTGCGCGATATATACGGCCAATGGCATGTCCTTGCCCAAATCGAAACATGGAATCGACGAATGGAATTGGTTTCCTTCGACCGTAGGGAACGATTTCGTATATGGCAAATCAACCGAGCCGCTGAGTCCTTTCCGCAAGCAACTCAGTTTCCTGGGCGGGTTACACCACGCAAATGGCACGAAAGCGGACCCGCATGTTTGTTCCGACATGTGGTTGACGGGCGCTCCGCTACACAATCCTAAGCCCGGAACATACAACTCCGTGGCGCTGGACCAAGTGATCGCTCTTCATACGAAGCAGTATTGCCGCCAGCCATCTTTGGTTCTGTCGATTGACGCAGGTGTTGGGTTCTTATCGCGGACCGGGACAATTTCGTACAACCTACAAGGAAAACCGATCCCCGCAGAAAACAACCCGCGACGAGTGTTTGACCGACTGTTTCGAGGCGACCGAGCATCACTCGAAACACAGCGAGAACAGTTGAATCGTCGTTTGAAACTTGTCGATGCAGTTCTCGAAAATGCCCGCTCATTGAACAGACAACTTGGTCGTGCGGATAGAGACAAGATGGATCAGTATTTGACTTCGTTGAATGAAGTCGAGTCGCGGTTGACAGCCTCGAAAAAGTGGATTGACGTTCCACTAAAGGAACAGGACTATTCTCATCTCGACCTTGACGTGACGTCCGAGGGCGAGCCTAAAGAATATTATCGCAACATGTTCGATCTGATTGCCTTAGCATTTGATGCGGACATTACTCGCTCGGTAGCCTTCATGCTCAACCGTGAAGATGGCATGGGGATCAGCGATACGTTCCCGCTAAAACTAGGGTTGAGTCGAACACATCACAACCTGTCACATGCGGAAGATAAGCAAGGGCAACTCGAATTCGCAAAATATGACTTGTTCTTAAGCCAGCAATTGGCTTATTTTTTTACTCAGCTCAGCAAGTACAAGGACCCCAATGGCAGCGTGCTGGACAACAGTATCGTGCTGTATGGGAGTGGCGCGAGCACGACTCACAACCCAACCAACCTCCCGACACTCATTGCTGGCGGTGGAAACATGGGTCTGAAACATGGGACGTATTCTCGCAAGGCGGACACTCGAATGTCCAACATCTACCTCAGCATTCTCAATTCCATGGGAATCGAGACGAGCTCATTCTCCGACAGCACGGGCGTGCTTGACGATTCGATTTTTTCGGTCTAATACCAATCGACAAATCGCGACGCTGCTCTCTGATAGCCTACGCGTATTCGGGCAGGAACTGCTTCCAGTTTTCGTAGATGATATTGTGGATCATCTCGTCTGGTACCTTTGGCATGTTCGTCCCCTGGACGACCTGATTGACTTTCTGCTGGCCGGCGATGACTTGTGCTGCTGTAGCCGACGGGAAATCGGAGCCGAAAATCAACTTGTGCTCCACTCCGTACTCAATCGCCGAAATGAATGCCTGATAATGTCGTAACGGCCGATAGTGAAGCGCCGATATGTTCGTGTACAAATTTGGGTGCTTGCGAATCAGGACCACGCATTCATCTTCCCACGGATGCCCCATGTGCGCGATGACAATTCTAAGATCGGGACAGGCGATCGCAATCTCTTCCAGCTGAATTGGGTTGGCGTACTTCAGTGGTCCCGGCCGTACGAACGAGGTTCCCTGGTGTATGTTAACCGGCACTCCAAGCTCTTCCGCCTTCTTGAATAACGGCAGATGTTTCGGGTCCTGAGGGTCCCAGTTTTGATAAATAGGTGAGCATTTCAAACCGCGGAGACCAAGGTCGTTGACGTTGTAAACAAGTTGGTCGACGCAATCCGCGTCGTTGGGGTCGACCGAGCACCAACCGATGTACTTGTCGGGGCGGTCTTTTACAAAGTCGGCAATTAGTTGCTGGTCGGCATTGATTCCACAATAAGGCGCTTTGATACCAAATACGATGACTCTGTCCACGTCCTCCGTCGCTTCGAGTAATTGCTCCGGCCTCGAGTCAAACGCATTTTGTTCATTGACGTCGGACCCCGCAAAATAGACGTCCTTTGACAGTTTCATCTTGGCCCGTTTTGCCTCCCAGGCGAATTCAACGAATTCGTCCGAGTAGTGTTCGGGATACCACATCAGATTCGTGTGTGTGTCGAACAGCATTGTCCCTGTCTCTTCATCAACGTGTTAAGGGCCGTTGTCGCACGCAACCAATTAGCTTAGCGAATCAACGACCCGCGGCTAGCATTCTCGAGCTTTACCCCATCGGCCCCGTGCCGGTGGGGCTAAACTCGCCATTCATGTCAAGAATCGATTCAATACGTTGCGTGTCACCGCCGATACTTCCTCGTCGATGGGCAGTGACAACGTCCAACAGAGCGAACCGACCGCGAAAACTGAACCGCCCGACTCGGTATCGTAGATCGTGAGGTCGGCACCGGACTCATCGGGGTTGATGCCCTTTGCCAAATGGACGATGTTTGCCGGCGAATTGGCTCCGATTTTGTCTAATTCGTGTGCCGACGCGCCACCGGGACATCGCTCGTGCAGACTGCGCAAACCGAACAGATCACCGTCTCGCAAGCCGGTTTCAGCGAATGCCCAGTGCGACGCATCGATCACCCTGTATGGCGCTCCGGTCTGAAAGCCACTGTGCGTATAGGCGATTCCAAGCAGGTTCGCTTCTGACTCGCCACGCAGTTCGGCTTCTCCCTCACGGCGGCACAGAATGGTAGCCTCGTCAGCGAATTCCACTTCGGCATACAGGCCGCACGCGCCCAAGTACAGCAGCTTGCCTCCCTTCAAGCGGACCCAGTCCTTCACGCGAAAGTACATCTCCGCAGTCCAATACTCGTGGTGGTGATTCATCACAAGCACGTCGTAAGATTCCAGCTCCAAACCTCCGAAGTGCAGCTCGGTCTCGCTATAGAGATCGAATGCGAAACGCTCACGCTCCAGCCAACCGAGCAACCTCCATTCACCGGGCGCGAATGCCGATTCCACACGACCAGCTATCGGATCGGTGATTCGGGCATCGGCCGGAACAACGGCAGCGGGCTCTGGGCGTTCAAAGGATAGCGGTGCGGCCGTTACTTCGTAGGGCCAAGTGTCGGGATCTGTATAGCGTGACAGATCTTGCCGCGCGTTAACGATTGGCCGCGGAGGTAGTCCCGCCTGGCTAAAGTAATTGCTACGTCCGCCGAAACTGTTGTACGCGTTCCAGGTAATACTCGACGAGATCACAGCGATCTTAGCGCGCGGTGATCTCGGCGAGACAATCCATGGAAACGAACAGAACTCTCCATTCCGAGTTGTTGCGTGTAAGAAGTACAGCCCTGACTGCGCTGGCGCGACGATGGCATGTTTTTGGTACTTGAGCTGGTAGCCAACGCGATTCCACTCTACGCCAGTTTGCGTGTAATCGCCGTCGGGCGTTATTTGTGCCATCGACCTGGGCCCATGCTCGCTGCACCAACCGAAACTGCAGACAAACTCTTTTTCCCAACCGTATCGCCACAAATCGAGCCGAAATTCGGTTGTCGAGTGGACGCAATACTGCGAAGTGTCTCCCGAGCGTACCCACTTTGGCCACATGAACGCGTACATGCGGTCCGACAGCAATCGGAAAGAATGTGGCCGGCCCTCCTCGATCTCAATTTCAACACGCTTGGACGTGAAGCCGGGCTTGCCCAGAACCACACGATATTGTCCCGGTTCGAGATCGGCATATACGGCTCCAGTGACGCGCGATCGCGCCGGCGTTGAGCCCGATTGACTTTCAAATTCGAGTTCAACACCAGCAAGTGCAACGTAATCTTCATCGCTTACGTATCCGACGAGCATCTGCGGGTCCTCACCACGAATTGAAATCGATGTAATTCGACGAATTCGTCGAACTGATAGCCGTAGACGGTTTGTTCAGGGTAGACTCGTTGTTTGTTGCCTATATCACCGCTGTAGTCAATGCGCAGAGGAGCCAATTGTGATTATCGACATCCACAGCCATGCCTGGGAGTATCCGCAGCACTTCGACGATGATTTTCGAGACCAGGCAAAACGAGCGCGAGCCGGCGTCGAAGTTGATTTGACTGTGCGTTACGAAGATTATCAGCAGTCAGCAAGTGACGTGACCTGCACTGTGGTCTTCGGTGGAAAGGCAAGGCTCAGCGGCCTCTGGGTCGATGACCGTTATGTGGCCGACTACGTGGCCGCACACCCCGACAAACTGATCGGATTCCTTTCTCTCGATCCAACACAGGACGGTTGGGAAAAGGAGATGCATGAAGGACACAAAGAGTTAGGCCTTAAGGGGATCAAACTCTTGTCGATGTACGCCGGTTTCCGCCCCGATGACGAACGTCTTGACCCTCTGTGGAAATACGCATCAGAACATTCGCTACCGGTATTGTTGCACACTGGTACAACATTCGTTGCCCAAGCTCCGCTCGAATGTACGCTTCCACGTCATCTCGATCGCGTTGCGATCCGTTTCCCGGACGTCAAGATCATCATGGCTCACCTCAGTCATCCGTACGAGCCGGAGTGTATCGTCACCATCCGCAAGCACCCGAATGTCTATGCCGACGTCAGTGGTCTGCACTATCGACCCTACCAATTCTACAACAGCCTGATCCTCGTGCAGGAATACGGAGTTTGGGACAAGCTCCTATTTGCTAGCGACTATCCGTTCACGACAATCGATGCCTCAATCGAGGGACTGCGAAACCTAAACGATCAACTGCAGGGAACGGCTTTACCCCGTTTGCAGATGAAGGAAATTGAAGCACTAATTCACCGTGACAGCCTGGGAATACTGGGGCTTACTCACGACGTTTGATTGGCTACGACTCCCGGCCAACATCAACCAAGTCGAGTTGCGTGGAGGTA
>DUDC01000098.1:0-4043 GCA_012959465.1 Planctomycetaceae bacterium | reverse complement strand
CCGGCCATCCGCCTGGTGACGACGTACGTGCGACAAGTGTTCGCTGGATGGCACTGGGGCTTGTGGCTTTTGCTTCGGCAAGTGCCTATCTGACGCGGCACTGCATTTCGGCTGCCAACACAACGATTCAAGATGATCTTGGCTTCAGTCCGCAGCAGATGGGGTTGATGATGAGCGCCTTTGCGCTTGGCTACCTGTTTTTTCAAATTCCTGGTGGCTGGCTTGGAAACCGTTTCGGCACTCGGTTTGCTTTTGCCTTTATCAGCGTGATTTGGTCATTGTGCAACGTTTGGACGGCAGCCGTAACAGGCCAAGCTCCAGCCGTCGCTGTTCGGATGGCTGAGGCTCTTGCCTCTCTCCGCGCCATTCAAATCTTCGGCTTCTCACCGCTTAGTTTTCTACCGGTGATTCCGGCCGAGACGATTCCGATGTTCTCATCACGTTGTTCTCTGGGGGTTTTTCAGGCCGGGCTGGCACCGCTGTCGGCAAAGATCCTTAAGGACTGGATTCCAATTCGCCACTGGGGGAAGAGCAGCGCATTAATCGGCGCATCGATGTCCCTTGGTGGAGCTTCCACATTGGCACTAACCGGCTGGCTTCTTGCGCATGACTACCATTGGCGGAGCATTTTTAACGTTTATTCACTGGTCGGAATTGTGTGGGCAGTCGCGTTTTATTGGTTCTTTCGCACGTTTCCAGAGGAACATAAAAAAGTCAACCGAGCGGAACTGCATCTAATACGCGAGGAGAATCTGGCGTCCCAATCATCCGACAAAAATCTCGACGGTGCAGTCAAAGAACTGGCGCCAACGCTCGGCGGATTAGACTTGTTCGTCAGCATGATCTGTTCTCTCAGCCTGTGGGGCCTCTGTGTGCAATCGTTCTGCCGAGCTGCCGGTTATGCATTTTTCGTCACGTGGTTCTTCGCATTTCTCGAATACGTGTACGGAATCGGCAAGGCAGAAGCTGGACTACTCAACGGCCTGCCCTTGTTGGCGGTAGTCATCGGCACGACCTCCGGCGGAGTGATCGTGGATCAGCTGTTACGGAGGACCAACAGCAAGTGGATCAGTCGCAGTGCGACGGCGTTTGTATCGCTCTTGATCTGCGGCCTGTTGACGATGGCGTCGGCATGGACTTCATCGGCAACCGAGTTGGCAATTGTGATTGCCATCGGGGCGCTGTTTTCTGGAGTCGGCGGCCCGGCAGCCTGGGCGGCGACGATGGACATCGGCGGACGCCACACCGCATTATTCGTCGGAGCCATGAACATGGCCGGGTGTGTCGCGGGTGTGATCCTCCCCACGTTGCTGGGAGGCTGGTTCGGCCGACTACGAGAAACAGGTGGAGACTGGGACCTCGTGATCTACCTGCACGCTGCCTTTTATTTTGCCGGTGCGCTGGCCTGGTTACTGGTTAATCCCAACGACACGCCAACCGAGAGAAAATCGGCCTAGTGACTCAAGGAAGAGAAGGAAGAATGAAACGTCTGGCACTCGCTCGAAAAGTGTCATAGAGGCGAGCAAATCAGCCGCTGGGCGCTAGCCCACGGTTCATGGATTGCCGTCGACGCCGCGAGTTATTGGCACGGTGGCGAGTGCCAACTGATACACTGGCGGAGCTAGTGCCACACATTTCCCACACACTTGCCACGTATTCCCCAACGTCAACATCCGCGGAGTTCATCTATGCCTCGAATCGTGGTGGCCGAGTGCAAACAGGAAGTGTCGACATTCAATCCAGTGCCCAGTCGGTACGAGGACTTTCGTGTGGCGCAGGGAACGGCCATTTGCGATTACCATCGTGGTGTGCAAGAAGAGGTCGGTGGGGCCCTATCCGTATTCGACGCCGCCAACGACATCGAGTTGGTGCCGACGTTTGCAGCCAGCTCAAATACGTCTGGGGGCGTATTGACTGCCGAGAGTTTTGATCGACTGAGCGGAGAATTTCTAGACCGTCTGGCCGCGGCAGGTCGAGTCGACGCCGCCTACTTCTCGCTACACGGCGCGATGCAGTCAGAAAATGAGTGCGACCCGGAGGGATTTCTTCTACAAGAAACACGACGCATACTTGGCGAAGATATTCCCATTGTCGTATCGCTCGACCTCCACGGAATTCTCACCGACCGAATGCTCAAACACAGCGATGCGGTTGTCGCCTACCACACGTACCCGCACGTTGATTTTTTCGAAACAGGAAAGCGCGCTGCGATACTACTGCGAAAAATCACAGAGCACAGGGTTCGCCCTGTAACAGCACGGGTAAAAATCCCGGTGCTTGCACGGGGCGACGAGATGATCACGGAAACTGGGGCTATTTCCAAGTGCATTCGCTTGGCGAAGGCTATCGAAGCGGAGCAGGCAGGCCTCTCGGCTGGTGTGATGTGGGGCAACCCGTTCACGGACGTTCCAGAGCTTCGAACAAATAGCTTGGTCGTAATGGACGACGACACGACCGCAGCCAAGCAATATGCGGCTGAGCTGGCCAGTTGCTTCTGGACACATCACGAAAAAATGCAGGTGCCGCTAACCGGGCTCGAAGAAGCCGTTCGCCTGGCGAGCACGATAAGTTGTGGCACGGTCGTGATGATCGATGCTGCGGATGCGACCAGTTCCGGAGCCTCCGGGGACAGCAACGCCATTCTTCGCGAGGCGATTCGGCAGAATTATCGCGGCCGAATCCTCACGCCGATCGTCGATCCTGACGTGGTTAGGATGGCGTTTTCAGCGGGCGTTGGCGCGACCGTTCGCACGACGGTTGGCGGTGCGCTCGATGCCAAGCGTTTCCAACCGCTCGAGATTGAAGCAACAGTGCGATCACTTGCCGACGGCAAGTTCCGCAGCGAGTCTTTCGGCTGGCACTGGGACGCCGGGAACACAGTCGTGCTTGAAGCTGACAATGCGACTCTCGTCGTTGGCACTCAACCAGTCAGCCTCTTCGATCGATCTTGGTTCTACGCGAATGGCCAAGATCCGCGGCAGTTCAACTTGGTCGTTGTAAAATCACCGCATTGCGAGCCGCATATGTTCGCCGACTGGTGCCAAATGCTGATCAATGTCGATGCGCCCGGTTCAACGAGCGCAAACTTGCCTAGTCTCGGACACACAGTGTGCGACCGGCCCATCTTTCCTCTTGACGAAGGTGTCGAATTCTACCCTACCGCGGACGTCTTTAGACGGCCATAGTTTTTCTGAAAAGCACAACTGTGAAAGGCTGCACATGTACGCATCAATTCGCTCGAGGTCGACGTCTTCTTTCTGTACGATCTTCATGTTCTTTTGCTATTCGCTGACGGTACCACCCATTATCTGTCTGGCGGCTGACCCCATCGCATCGTTTTCCATGGAAGTGGATCTCGGAAAAGACCTTGGCCAGAACTTCGGTTCGCTTTTTGAAGTGCGGAACTCAAAAAACGAAGTCGTCGCCGGTGCCGGATTCATGGAAGTCTACAACACTCGATTTCGCAGTGATCGTCACACGCTACAGTTTTTCTTTCGACCAGCAGAAGATGCAAATCGCTTTGCGATTGAGCGTCTTCCTCATCCGGACCTGGACTGTGGCGTCTACCTGCTCGATCTAGATCAACGACTCTACGCCTGGAGCAGCGTGAAGAACAACTCGGTCCGTCGCTGGAACGCAGACAAACGCGAGTGGTCCACTGCGCAAATTCCCAAGACCGGTCAGGTACGGTCAGGAGACGGGATCATGCGGCTGGGAACTGGCACTCTGACGTTTACCGGAAACACGGTGACGTACAACGACCGCCAGATACTCGGTCCGCCGGACATCGGTAGGTACTACAATTTCTACTACGCCCACGGGCGGTTGTTTTTCTTTCACACGCACAAAATGGATCCCGACGGTTTCACACGGATCTATGCATGCCCTTGGACGGCGGACTCGCCCGACCCGATCGATCTCCAAAAAGCAACTATTCTACAGACGAAGTACGTCGGCGCGACACCGTTTGCCTGGGGCCAATTTCGCGGCGAAATCATCACCGTTTCCAATTACGGCGGCGTCTATGTGTTCGACGGCACAGC
>DUDC01000097.1 GCA_012959465.1 Planctomycetaceae bacterium | reverse complement strand
GTCTTTGGTCGACATGACGGGGAACTGCGGGTCGATCCAGACGCTGTCGTACGTTCCATTCCCCTTGTTGTCGACATCCCATCCCCCACCGAGCGCACGGGGACTGATTAATCGTGTAAACAGGCGAACCAGTTGATTTCCGACCCCTTGAGTTTGGTCGGCAAGATTGTAGGCAGCAATGCCATTTGCGCCCAACATAAGTTCCAAGTCAGTCTGCATGTCTGGATTGGTGCCGCTGAAACCGACATTGCGAGCCACTCTGCCATTGGGCCCGTCGAAATACATCGGAATCGGGCGGACCGATACCGACTCGATCATGTCCATGATCGCCTGCGGGTACTGTGGGTTGTTAAAGTCGATTTGGTTCAACCAGTAGTTTAGCAACGCCGGCCGATGCATTGAGGGAATCGGATCTTGCGCCGATCCATCACCGAAGGTATGGGACAACAGAAAGTTCTGGTGATCGGCGGCGTCGTACGGTTCATTGGATTGAGTTGGCGAACCGCCCGTTCGCGCGAAGTGAGGTTTTAGCCCAGAGTTGTTCCCGGCACCAACGGCGCCGGTCCCGGCGAACGTCGCTCCGTTCATCCAGACCGAGTGACCGGCTAGGAATCCCAAGTTGCCGCTATAAACCTCGCCTACGACTTCGCCATTACCATTGCGATAGAGGAAACTATTACGAGCGGTTTCGTGGTCCGGGATCGTCGGCATGTCAAACATGCGAATGACGAGATACGCTTCGCGGCCAGCTCGACCATTTTGATCGAAGACCTTGCGCAAGTGGATCGAGCGGCTGCTCATGCTCTGAAACGCCCCACTTTGCACCGTGATCACTCGGCCGCCGTAGTCGGCCTCGGCGACATTGCGGAAGTAGTTTGCGTTGGTGAGATGGCGGATGCGCAAAACCAATACCGTACCCCAGTTGGTAACATCGTTGGCGTTGTCGCTCGACGGGGCTGGAATCCAGGCTTGCTGGATTCTGAACGATGTGCCCGGCGAATAAAGATCCTGCAATAGTGCGTGGCCATTTGTAGGCGAATGCCCGTCGCGCGGGGCCCGCAGGAATTGCATGAGAATTCGGTCGGCCAACACGTCCGGCTCTTCGTCCCGTTGTTCGGCTCGGGCGTAAATGGTGGCGCTACGTCGGTAATGACTGGCGACCATTACGAACGTCAGAACCATGATCACAAACATGAACAACATGCTCAAAACCACAAGCAGCACCGCACCATGGCGGCGGCGATTTTTCCATCGCATCGATCTTCTCCTGATAATTTGCTTGTGATCCCGATGCAAAACGAAGTTGTTTCTGCCTGGCGATCCGCTGATAAGTCGCCGGGCAACGATAATGCTCTTGTTGTGGCCTAGCGGACCACCACCGTCTTCTCAAGGACCGAGACGACGCCGCGAAGCCAAGTGGCTTGTGTACGCATCGTTCCATAATTCATCAAATTGTCTTCCGGACTCTCATCCATCTTGTAATTAAGCCACTCCGGCCGAATCCAATCGGGACCGACCAATGTTACGTCCCGCGTCCAAACTCGGGTGCCGTTGTAGTCGGTCATCACTGAAGTTGTTGCCGCCATGTCGACGACTCGGTACCAGCGAAACTGTTGTCGAAACACGCCGTTCACAGCCGGCACCACCGCTCCACCTAACATGATCCAGTTGCCGACGCGTAACTCACTCAAGTCATCGGCCGAACCCGACCTGGAAGGCCTGGTCATCAAACGGACGTCGCCACCGGCGATACCACTGCCGAGAAGTATCACGTCGAACAACAGCTCTTGATCGCCATCCGATGGAGCGAATTGATTGATGGCCGGATCAATCACGCGGTCGTGAAAAATCACAATCGACAGTCGACGGAATTCGTCACTGATCGTCGCGTTGTTGTCAATTTCCGGAACGACGGTCGCCATCCAGGAAAACCGACCCTTGGACTGTCGCAAGCGAGGAGCGTTCTCCCAGGCATCGGCCGGATTCGTGTCGTTGATGCGATTGTAGGTCTGCACGGGTGGTAATGCTCTATCGTTCGGGCGTACGAACGACAGGTCATCGTGGCTGGTAAATACGTGTTGTGCCAACGCCGTGGAGATAGGGAACTTGTCGGTACCCGTCGAAACGCGCGGTGGCGCACAGCGGAACATCCGTGGTTGGCTGTAGGCTGGTTCGCCGGAAAGATTGTAGTAGGGCATCGAGTCTGCTGTTGAAGTCACAACCGGCAGATTAGCGAAAGCGAAGGCCGTGTGAGACGCCATGTACAACGGGTCGATACAAAAACTGGCGCGAGTCCGCCTCGCATCCGCTTCAGGCAGTCGGAATAATTGGTTGGCGTTGTCGACCGCGATCCAATCGCCATGAATCATTTCGCGGGCGGTAAAATCGTGCAGCGCCCCTCGCCCGAAGGTCGAGACCGCGTCGGCCTGCACTCCCTTGCTGAGATTGACGGCGGCCAGTGGCATAAGGGACATGATGCCCATGATGCCGACCAAGGCGACACCCATCGAGATCATGATCTCCATCAGTGTGATCCCGCGTTGCACTCGAAGACGTTTGGTCACTATCGACCTCCCTTAGCTTGCGAGGACATCGCGAACGTGCGGGCCGTCATCAGTCGCTGTGCGGCGGCGTTGAACGGTAGATTGGGGTCGGCAACGAAACCGTCGGTCGGCAAGTTTTCCGTTGTCGTAATCTTTCCCGTCGTCGGCCCTATCGACACCCACATCGTGTTTTCGTCACGCAGGTTGGCCGTATCATCTTCGGTCATTGAAAAAGGTGCCGTTGGGAACACTTGATGTGGTCTGCCCACCAAGAAGTGGATCGGACCCGTCGCACGTACCCAATCGGGCCCGCGATAGACCGAGTCGACCGCCCCACTTGGTTGGAACATGATCAGCACTGGAACCGCCACCATGCTATTGGTGACCGGATCAAATCGTCTGCCCAGATCGAACCCCGCATTGCCCAGCCCCGATGCGGCCATGTCAATGGTCGTCTTGCCCGGTAAGTCGATCGGAGGGCGGACCGACTTCTTGGGGCGCCGACGGACTTGAAACGGAGCCGATCCAAAGTTGATTTCGTTCGCGTTTACCACAGAAATTCGAACGCGGACCGACTGGTTGGCCACCACAATCTGTGGGTCACTTATAATTGGAAACCAACGACCGCGGTAATTGAATCGGATCAAGTCACCGGCGCGTATGATCGCCAGCACTCCGGCATAGGATCGATAATCGAAAACGGCAAAGTTGGCACCGGCGTTGTTTGAGATCAGCGAGGCTTGAGCTCCTGTCACGTCACCGCCGTACAGTGGCGGGACTTCGGCGTAATAGACTCGCGTGACTCCTTCGGAGGCGTTCAAAGCCGATGGGCTCGGTTCGAGGAGGATACCGACGGGGCGGTTTAGGTCGGCGGCCCGCGCCTGCGCTCCGGCGATCATCGCGTTTAACTGTCGTGCCGCTTCGCGGAGCTTCTGCTGTTCGAGCGGCTGTTTGGCGAGAGGGATCGCCACGGCCAGCAGTACGACGGCCACGGTAATTACGACCAGCAGTTCGACCAACGTCAAACCGTGTCGTCGCAGACCACGGCGAATACGGCTATCCATCTAGTTTACCTGCGCTTGTTGGTTCGAGATGTTGTCTTCAAAATTGTCGATCAGCGGACTCTCCGGATCGCCAAGGAAATGACTCGAGTCCGTATCCCAGGGCATCCCGATCATGAAGATCTTGCTGTAATTCGCGAGGATCGAGGAATTCGTCGACATTCCGCAATCATCTGCCGGAACACTATTGGACATATTCGCGCGGCATCGCATGACGTAGGGGTTATTTGCCGTGAGTGAATTACCTGGATTAGCCTGTTCGGCACCGTAGATCACCGGGGCGCCGCGGTTGCCCGCCGTATCGACCACATTGTCAAAATCAAAAATGATGTCGAATGCGCCGTCGCGTCCAGCGGATATAACCAGCGGGTAGAGCTGGTAGGGTCTTATGAAGTACTGCGAAATGGCCGGATCAGGCCAGCGGACATCCACATGAAGCGGATCAAAACCATCGGGAGCAACCTTCCCGTCGGCCGTCTGTGTGGCCTCCGGAACACCCATTTCCGACACATAACCTGGGGCCCAGCGGAGGTAGAATATAGGATTGCCCCAGGCGTCGAGGATCTCTCGCATCCCGTCGCCGTCGGTATCACCGACCTCGGTGTCCGAGAAATAGTCCAACGCGTTGCCATCGTCGATCCGTGTGGAAGCCAAAATCAAGAAGAGGCACTCGGCGTGCTGCAACTGCGGCGTCCAGAGATCGCCCTGCAATATCACTCGATTGATAATGGCGTTCTCTGATGTGGTCGACGGCAAATTGTAGACTTGCGCCAAGGTGCGGAGGTAGCCTCGATAACGAGCCGTGCGTTGACTTGCCGCAACGGGTGCCAACAGGGCCGATTTACGATCGGGAAACTCGAGCCGCATCATCTGCCGCAAGTAGAACAAACGCTGCCGTGTGGCCACGATTGGCGTTACCACATAGGCCAATCGTCGCGACTCGACTTCCGACCATTGCATCAGCAGCAGTTCATTGACTTTCGTGACGATGCTTCGGGTACGCGCTTCGGCGGCGGCTTGACGAGCACTCCACATGGCCGTCAGCGTCATGGCCGACAGCATGGCGGCGACCGACAACGCCACCAATAACTCCACCAAGGTGAAGCTGGCGCGATGCGGGCGGGGTTTCGTACGAATATCAGGTTGGTGCACAGTGAAATACCTTTATTACTCTTGAAGGGCGACCAAACGCTTGCCTTCGCTGAAATTGGTCAGGTTATCCTCTTGCCCTTCGAAGAAGACCGCAATTCTTGAGTCAGTGTATGGTTCGTCCGAAGGCGGGTGGTAAGGGCGACCGTTTTCCGTGGTGTAGACATAATATCGGTTCATTGGGATCGGACGGGCGTAGATGTTGTCAACGCCGGCCGAAATGATCTGAAACGAATTTAGCTTGGCAAAGAACAACTGGTCCTCTGTCGTCGAATTCGG
>DUDC01000096.1 GCA_012959465.1 Planctomycetaceae bacterium | reverse complement strand
CAGGCAGTGCAGCATCGTGGCATGCAAGTCGTAGACGTGTACCGGGTCCTGGACGACGTCAAACGAAAAATCGTCGCTCGCACCGTAGGTCAATCCTGACTTAATTCCCCCTCCAGCCATCCAAATACTGAAACAGCGTGGGTGGTGGTCGCGACCATATCGTTTCATATCGAGCTTCCCTTGGGCATAGACCGTACGTCCGAATTCGCCACCCCAGATTATCAGCGTCTCGTCAAGCATCCCGCGTTGTTTGAGGTCGGAAACCAGCGCCGCGGAGCCCTGATCAACATCGCCGCACTGTAATGGTAGGTCACGCGGCAAGTCGCCATGCTGGTCCCAACCGCGATGATAAAGTTGAATAAAACGGACACCCCGTTCCGCCAAACGCCTGGCAAGTAGGCAGTTGGCCGCGTACGTGCCAGGTCTGCGAGCCGATTCTCCGTAGAGGCCGAAAATGTGTTCCGGTTCCTTGGAGGTGTCCATCAATTCAGGTACCGAAGTTTGCATTCGAAAGGCAAGTTCAGCTTGTTTGATTCGCGTGATTGTCTCGGGATCACCGGCTTGTTCAAAATGCGTTGTATTGAGGGAGTTGCTAAGGTCGAGCAATTCGCGGCGCCTTTGAGCATCGATGCCAGGCGGGTTGGAAAGATACAACACAGGGTCGCCCGATGAGCGGAACTTTACCCCTTGGTGTGCCGACGGTAGAAACCCGCTTCCCCAAAGTCGGCCGTAGAGAGCCTGGGAATCGCGTTTCCCACTGCCTTGCGAGACCATGACGACGTATGCTGGAAGGTTGGCATTCTCGCTACCCAATCCATAACTGGCCCAGGCCCCGATGCTTGGTCGTCCCGCTTGCTGAAATCCCGTCTGAAAAAACGTGATTGCTGGGTCGTGATTGATTGCTTGTGTTTGAACGGTGCGGACGATACAGAGATCGTCAGCGACTCGGCCCAAGTGTGGGAGCAACTCGCTCAGTTCGGCACCACTTTCACCGTGTTTGGAAAACGTGTATATCGATTTGCATACACGTTTTTCCTGTTTGGCGGTCATGCCTGTCTGACGCTGACCCTTAAAGAAATCGGGCTTCAACAACTCTCCATGTAGTTTTTCGAGTTTCGGTTTGTGATCCAATAGCTCAAACTGAGACGGCGCTCCGCTCTGAAAGAGATAGATAACTCTCTTTGCTTTCGGAGCAAAATTTGGGAATTCAGGCAATCCACCGACGCGTTGCTTATCGCCAGCAAGTAAGTCGGTGTCCAACAGCGACGCCAAGGCAACAGAGCCAAGACCCAAGCCCGTTCGACCGAGCAACTGGCGGCGCGTCATTGTCAGATTGAATTCGTGATTGTCAGGCATAGCCGATTTTGCTGAGTTTGGGGCCAAAGGAGTTTCTGATCTCAGTGTTTCGTAATGGTCTCGTCGATTCCCAACAGTGCATTGGCAATTGCTGTGTACGCGGCCAAATCGGCAAGGTCCAATCTCTTATCGTAATCGGACTCACCGACGTGCATGAGTTGCTTTGCACTCTCTTCGTCTCGGCGAAAACTGGCCAACAATTTTGACCAAGTCGTGCCCAATCTATGCAGTTCATCTTGATTGGGCGGACGTCCGGTCGTTAATCGAAACAGGAACGTGAGCCGAGCGGTGGGCGTCTCAGGTCGTTCTGTCATCGCCCGCTCGGCCATCTTGCGTGCTGTCTCAACGAACGTGGGATCGTTCATTAACACCAGTGCTGCCAAGGGTGTGTTGGTGCGAGAACGCATTAGAACGCACGCTTCCCGCGAAGGCGCGTCGAACGCTTGTAGGTTGGGAGGTGGTACGGATCGTTTCCAATAGGTGTACATACTGCGTCGGTAGAGGTTTTGGCCGTGGTCTTGTTTGAATCGCGGCACATTCTGGTAGACAACGTCGTCCCATAATCCTGGCGGTTGGTAGGGCCGCACGCTCTCGCCACCAATGCGTCTGACCAAGAGTCCACTGACTGCCAGTGCATTGTCGCGGATTGACTCTGCCGGTAACCGAAATCGGGGTCCGCGGGCCAACAATTGGTTTTGTGGATCTAGCTCCGACAGTTGTGACGTTATTTTCGAGGACTGCTGATAGGTGGCGGACATGACGATTAACTTCTGCATCGACTTGACGTTCCATTGGGAACGGACAAACTCCGCCGCCAACCAATCAAGCAGTTGCGGGTGACTTGGTAGCTCACCCTGCGTGCCGAAATCCTCCGGTGTCCGTACGATTCCCGAGCCGAAATACATCTGCCAATAGCGGTTCACCGCGACTCGAGCTGTCAGCGGATTCGACGGATCGGCCAACCACCGTGACAAGGCTAATCGGTTCGGTGCGATGTGTTTGGGCAGCGTGCCCAGTTCCGATGGTACCCCGGCCGTTACCTCAACGTCCGTTGGTTGATCGTACTGTCCGCGAGACAGGACGAATGTCTTCCGGACGGGTTTCAACTCGGCCATGACCATTGCTTTTGGTAGGGACTTTTTCAAGTTGGCCAATTTGGTTTTCAGCTCGCTCAGTCGTGATTTCAGCGGAGACGCAGGGGCGTCCACTATGCCAGCCCGATCCCAATACACTGTGCCATCAAATTGCGTGAACGCCCAGCCGGCCAGCTCGGCACCGGCCGGCAAGTTAACTCCACTAGCTTCCACTTCAAGTCGAGTCCACTGGCCGGGCTTGGGCAGTGGTCCGATCCTCTTGCGACTCGGTGATTCGTCTGCGCCCCACGGGATGTGATTTCCTCCCCAGTAGGCGCGGTGTTCCCAGCCCTTTCCGTCGTGCCACTGCAACATGATTTGCTTCGGAGGATTTACCGGATCCAGGTAGACGTAGGCGAATAACTTCGCATCTTGGCCGATCGGAAGTCTCGGGTTAGCGTTTTGGATCAAATGCTGCCCGAGCCCTTGGGATGTTCGCATAGATGCTCGTTCGCCACTGAAAACTGGGTGCTCGCCCTTGGAAACGAATTTGAATTCCTGGATGCCGCCACCGTTCCCCAGCGACTTGGCCCCCGGCGGAATGACGTCGTCGATCCAGACTCTCTCGATCGGCATGGACGATTGCGGAAGCGCGGCTGCCGATCGCAATTGTTGTTCTAGATCTTCGATTTCCTCCTGATACCGCTTGATCTGAACATCGGACAGTCGTGACGGGGCCGCGATGAAAGGACGATCGGCCTGGTTGTCGGAATTTCCCACATGCGCCGTCTCCGGCACATTATTGAAGAATGCAAAGAAACGATAGAATTCTTGCTGCGTGATCGGATCGTATTTGTGGTCGTGGCAACGACAACAGCCCATTGTCAAACCGAGAAATACGGCCGATGTTGTCTCGACTCGATCCACAACCGTCTCGACGCGATACTCTTCGTTGATGACTCCACCTTCACTTTGAATTGGGTGGTTCCGGTTGAACCCAGTTGCAATTTGTTGCGAGATGGTTGAATTGGGAAGTAGATCACCAGCGAGTTGTTCGATCGTGAACTGATCAAAGGGCATATTTTGGTTATAAGCCGAGATCACCCAATCGCGCCACGGCCACATCACACGGCGGCGGTCGAGGCTATAGCCGTGCGAGTCGGCGTAGCGGGCAGCGTCAAGCCACTGCATCGCCATCCGTTCGCCGTAGTGGGGCGAATCGAGTAATCTATCGACAACTTTTTCAAAGGCGTGCGCTGATTCGTCCGCGACAAAGTCATCGATTTCGGCGAGCGTCGGCGGTAACCCTGTTAGGTCGAATGTGACGCGGCGTATCAGTGTCGTCTTACCGGCCTGCGGCGATGGCGCAAGGCTGGCTTTTTCGAGTTGAGCCAATATGAACCAATCAATTGGATTGTGCGGCCAACTCGCCTGTTGGATTTTCGGTTGTGGTGGCTCGCTGACAGGAGCAAACGACCAGTGTTTCTGCCAAACGGCACCCTGTTGAATCCAGCGTTTCAGCAATTCGATCTGGTCTCGGTTCAATGTTCGAGCGGAGTCCATCGGCGGCATACGCTCGGCCGGATCCGCGTGAGTGATTCGTTCGAACAATCGGCTGCGTTCAACGCTGCCCGGGACGACTGCGGAATAACCACCGAGGTCGGCTACCGCCCCAGCCTCAGTATCGAGTCGCAGATCGGCCTCGCGTTTGGCCGCGTCTGAACCGTGGCAATGAAAGCACGTATCGGAAAGAATCGGACGAATGTCGCGATTGAATTCGATCGTGGTGACCTGCGAATTTGGTTCGCCGGCAAAGATTGCCTGAGTGAAGACGAGGAATTGGATCGTGGCAAGAAATCGTAACACTAGTTGGCTCACATCGATCGGTCTGTCAAGTTACCAGCATTCGTTATGACCCACCGACGAGTGGAAGTAAAGCCAACGCCTCAGTGCCGTTTATCCCAGCACGTTTTTCTGTGGCGCGAGCTTCCAGCCGGCGTTTTCTTGCTCAACATCAATACGGACGTCGCCAATTTCGGCCATTTCTTTCAGGACTTCGCCGGTGTTTGCAACGAGCGCCGTCATGTCATCAGGAAAAACGTGACCAATGGTCCCAATTCGGAAACACTCTGCATTGGACACTTTGCCAGGGTAGAGCACGAACCGACGAGATTTCATCTTGTCATAGAAAGTGCGGAACTCAAACCAATCTTCATCGGGATACAGAAACGAAGTAATGATAGGTGATTGAAGATTGGCGTCAGCGGTCCGGGCGTCAAAAGCAGATAGGGAATGTCACTGTCCAATAGATCTCACCTCTAGTTTTGGCTTCTTTGCTCGCGATGTCGATTTGGTTTTTCCATCCCGTGCGTGTGGAAGTCGGATGCAGCCAAGTCGCATGCTCCGGCTCTCACCGACCGGGTGAAATTGACGCACCGCTAATTTCCGTACCGCAACGGCACCGACAAATATACACCGAACTCCTTCACGAAGTCACATGCGATGCAGGCGTGAACACGTCCCTGTTTGTCATCAAAGACGATTCGCTCCCCGATTGGAAACAATGGCTGATGCCAGACGTTGGCGTCGATGTGGACTCCGAATGTTCCGTCGCAATAAAACGCGACAAAATCTTGCGGAGTAACATCATCACCCGA
>DUDC01000095.1 GCA_012959465.1 Planctomycetaceae bacterium | reverse complement strand
TCGTCATGGATCCAATTCCAGATTTCGCTGAACGATGTTCATGGCGAGGATGTTCAAGGTGAGATAAAAAAACGACACGCTGGTGGCAGTTTTGTCCGGCATTCATCGGGAATGGCCGCTGTTGATACTGCGGTCGGTCGAACAAAACCAAACTAACCGTCTGCCGGAGAAACGGAGACACCAACGCCTGGCGGCTCCGCGACTTCTTCCGGTACATCCTTGTAGATCTTGTACTCCAGGGCGTCGACCAGGGCGATCCAACTGGCTTCGATTATGTTTTCGCTGACGCCGACTGTGCCCCAGACGTCCTGGTTATCGCTGCTCTCGATGATGACGCGGATACGGGCAGCCGTGCCGGCTTCAAAATTCACCACTCTGACGCGATAGTCGACAAGTTTCATATCGCGAAGCGTCGGGTAGCGTTGAATCAACGCCTTTCGTAACGCTTCGTCTAAGGCGTTAACCGGTCCATCGCCCTCGCCCACCTCGTGGATTTGTTTGCCATCGATTTCCAATTTGACGGTCGCTTCGGTGATCAAGTCGCGGCCAGCTTCTGCGGCCACGCCTACGTGGTATTTGATTCGGGTAAAGTGGGGTTGGAATTTTCCGGCACACCGTTTTACGAGTAGGTCAAACGATGCCCCGGCAGCCTCGAATTGATAGCCTTCATTTTCCAGACGGACAACTTCATTGAGTATTTTTGTTTGTAGAGCCGGATCGTGTTCAAGATTGAATTTTGTTGTCGTCGCGACGATGTTTGAACGTCCGGACAGCTCGCTGACCAGAATGCGACGCTCGTTGCCAACTTGCTCGGGCTTCATGTGTTCGTAGGATGATGTTGCGCGGGCGACTGCGTGGACATGCATCCCTCCTTTGTGAGCAAAGGCGCTCTGCCCGACGAACGGCTGACTTGAACGCCAATTCATGTTGGCCGTTTCGTAAATGAACCGTGAAAGTTCGGTCAAGTGCGACGTCGCACCGGGAAAGAGGAGTCGGTAGTTCTCGGATGACTTCTTGATTGCCAAGTTGGAAATCACAGAGACCAGATCGGCGTTTCCACAGCGCTCGCCAACTCCGTTGATCGTCCCTTGAACCTGAACCGCGCCGGCGGCGACACCAGCTAACGAGTTTGCGATGGCCAAGTCGCAGTCGTTGTGACAGTGGATTCCGACAGGAACGTTGACCTCTTCCAGCGCCTTGCGGGCCGCTTCGGTCAATTCGTGAATTTCCTCGGGCATGCTGCCACCGTTCGTGTCGCACAGTACGACGATCGTGGCGCCAGCCTCTGCCGCCGCATGGATCGTGGCTGTCGCATACTCGGGATTGGCTTTCCAGCCATCGAAGAAATGTTCGGCGTCGTATATCAACTCGCGACCCGAGGCGACCAAGAATCCGACACTGTCCCGGATCATCGCTAAATTCTCTTCGAGCGTGACTCGCAGCACTTCCGTCACATGAAAGTCGTGTGTCTTGCCAACGACAGTACACGCTGGAGCCTGGGAGTCTCGCAGGGCGATCATGCCGATGTCGTCCGGTGGCTTGACGCCGCGACGACGAGTCATGCCGAAAGCGCAGATCTTTGCGTGCTCGAATTCAAGCTCCTGAACTCGACGAAAAAACTCGGCATCCTTGTCGTTGGACAACGGGTAGCCGCCCTCGATGTAGTTGACACCGATCTCATCAAGCCGCTCCGCTATTTGCAGTTTGTCGACGAGGGAGAAACTGATGCCCTCCCCCTGAGCTCCGTCGCGAAGCGTCGTGTCGTAAATCTGAATGTCGACGGCTGACATGTTCGGTCCTGATTGTCGCAATAAGTAGGTCAACAATAAAAAAGCCCTGAAACCAAGTAGTTGCAGGGCTGAGTCGCTTTGTTGTGGGGGTTGGCGCCTCAGGCCCTCGCTTCGATGTTAATGATGACCACTGTGTTGTGTGACTTGGAGAACCACATCATCTTCACCATTCTCGAAGATACTCTTGCCAAAGGCCGTGCGGGTGAGGTTTCAAAGAAGCACAAGTTCTGACACCTCAAAGTTAGCATAACTACTACAGTTTAGTTTGGTTACTTTAGGGGGTCGGTGGATTTGTGTCAACCGCTACCGATGGAGTCCGAAACAACTCTCCGTGCTTTTGTGTGAGCACTCTTTGTTTTCTCACCCATAGGCACAAAGACACGAGGTCGGTCGGTGTTTTCTTCATGCTGTTAACTTGTGCCAGTTCTTCGTGCCGCTCGGGGATTGCCTGTCATGCCAGCCACGTAATCGGCGCCGGCTACCTCATGAACATTGGTTCGATCGGGCCGATTTGCCGAAGGTACTCATACGAGGTGACATCTGGACGTCGACCTCATTACAGGAGTGGCAGGGCACGGACGCGCCCACGGATCGCCAGCACCGATGGTTGTTGTTGGCCGACGATATGGAAAATGCGCGTTAATGTTCGATAATCGTAGCATACGGCTGGACCTGGTAGCTCTTGGCTTACTAGCCTTCCTGATCTTCGTTTTCGTCTCGTTGGCCACCTACGATCCGGCCGACCCGGCGCCGACTCCCTTCAAGCCGTTCGACGCCGTTTATCAGCCGAACCAGCTGGTCTTCCCTGCGAACGAGAGCATTCAAAACGCCTGCGGAAAATGGGGTGCGTTTACCGCCGACTTGCTATTCGCATCGGCCGGCGTCGGCGCGTACTACATCTTCCTCTCTCTGGCGGTCATCGACTTCTTGCTGCTACATCGTCGCCCGATCGATTCACCGACGGTCCGATTTCTCGGTTGGTCCGCCTCAATGCTCGGACTGGTTACTCTGGCATCCATGTTTCTGACCCACTGGTCACCGGGACCCGTTGTGGGTGCGGGTGGGTATCTGGGGGCGATGTGTTGCGCGATCCTGGAATTGCACTTTGCCCAGGCCGGTGGATTCATACTCTGTTTGAGTTTGATTGTCGGCGGGTTGTTACTCTGTACGGATTATTTCCTCATCAATGTCGCCGTCAAGAGTGCTGCGCGGGCCTATGCGATGGCTGCGCGGGGGTCGGCGGTCTATAAGAGTCGCCGCGGCAAATGGGTTGACGATGAGGAAGACGAAGAAGACACCGATGGTGGTGGATTGAGAGTCAAGATCTCCGGACGCAAACTGGAAGACAACGATATTGGGGAAGAGGACGAAGCTGCCTGGGAAGTCGACGACGAAGAGGAAGAGGTTGAGGACGATGAGTCTGAAGAGGACGCTGACGTCGACGCCGATGATGAGTCGGACGAAGAAGTTGACGAGACCGAGGAGGAAGAGGAACCGCCTGCACCCTTGGTCGTTAAGCATTCAGGCAAAAAGAAAAAGGAGAAGAAACGCGCCGACAAACCGCATCGCCGGTTGCTTCCGATCAAGAAATCTAAGTCGACGACATCGGATCGTGACCAGCTGCTTGCCAGACTAAATTCGATCGATGAAAACAAAGAGGTTGCACAATACGAACTCCCAAATCTGGACTTGTTGATTGAAGCGGACGACATTTGTTTTGAGAGCCAATCCAAAGAAGTTCGCCGCAAGGCGAAAGTTCTGGAAAAGACGTTTGCCGATTTTGGATTCAATGTCAAAGTGGTCGAAATCGAGACGGGACCGGTCGTTGCGCAGTACGAAGTGCAACTCGAGGCCGGCCTGCGATTGTCGAAGATCACGGGACTCGCGGACGACCTGGCAATCGCACTCCGAGTTCCCAGCGTTCGCATCGTTGCACCGATTCCCGGTAAGAACACGGTCGGAATCGAAGTGCCCAATTCGGAACGGCAAATGGTGCGGCTCAAGGAAGTGATGGAGGAGTCTCAGGCCAAGTCGTCAAAAATGAAGATCCCTCTGTTTCTCGGCAAGGATGTCTCCGGAAATCCGCTCGTGGCCGACCTGTCAACTCTGCCTCACTTGCTAATCGCCGGCCGAACGGGCACCGGCAAGAGTGTCTGTTTGAACTCCATCATCTCGTCGATTCTCATGACCAAGCGACCGGACGAAGTGCGGATGTTGATGATTGACCCGAAAATGGTCGAATTGTCGGGCTACGGTCGATTGCCGCATTTGATGCACCCTGTCGTCACCGACATGCGGAAGGCCGAGGCGATCTTGGCCTGGGCTGTGGAGAAAATGGAGGAGCGGTATCTGCTGTTGGCGCGTGCTGGCGTGCGACACATTAGTAGCTACAACCAGTTGAGTGAAGAGGAAATCCTAAGACGTCTTCAATTGGAGGACGAGGAAGAGCAGAAGCAGGTGCCAATGCATCTGCCATTTATCGTCATCGTGGCGGACGAGATAGCCGACTTAATGATGACGTCCGGTAAGGAAGTGGAACAGCATATCATTCGGCTAGCCCAAAAGAGCCGCGCCGTTGGCATTCACTTGATCCTGGCGACTCAAAAACCGACCGTCGATGTCATTACCGGACTGATCAAATCCAATCTACCCGCCCGCATCTCGTTCCAGGTTGCGAGTCGAACCGACAGTCGAGTCGTCCTCGACGAAATGGGCGCTGACAAACTGCTCGGCAACGGTGATATGTTGTTCCTCTGGCCGGGTACCAGCATGCTACTCCGTGGCCAGGGAACCCTTCTGAGTGACGATGAAATCGATCGAGTTGTGGCTGCGGTGAGTACGACGGAGCAACATTTTGTCAATGAACTTGTGAATTTGAAAGTTGAGGATGAAGACGGTGGCGGTGTTGGACGCCTGAAGAAACGTGACGAGGTGTATGAGGACGCGATCGAAGTCATTATTCGCGAAGGTCGTGGCAGCGTTTCGCTGTTGCAGAGATCGTTGGGAATCGGCTATGGACGCGCCGCCCGACTGATCGACTTCATGGAAGAAGACGGCATCGTTGGGCCCTACGCTGGTTCGCAAGCACGTGAAGTCTTGCTGTCGCATGACGATTGGGATCGATTGAAGTCCGGTTTGGCCGCTGCAGCAATGGATATAGTGGACTCCGATGAAAACTCGAGCACGATCCGTCCATCGAATAGTGGTTGGGATGATGCTTCGGACGAAGATTTGGTCGACGTCGAGGAGGACGAGGAAACGCTAGTTGATGAGGACGAAGACGAAGTCGAGTACGAGGAAGATGAAACCGAAGAAGACGAAGAAGACG
>DUDC01000094.1 GCA_012959465.1 Planctomycetaceae bacterium | reverse complement strand
AAATGGATCGAGTTTGAAGCTCCGGTCTTCGAATCGTGGCCACCAGCGTATCACCGAGACATTCTGTTTGAGTCACCACTTCGTGAAGATGCTCCCGAAGCGTATGTCAAAGAGGTTTTGGAACGGTTCATGACTCGTGCCTTTCGTCGCCCGGTCAGCGTGGACGAGATTGAGAATTTCGTCAAGATCTACAAAATTGTGTCGATGGATCTTGCCACGATGGAAGAGGCCATGCGTGAAACACTCGCCATGGTGTTGATCTCACCTGATTTCATGTACCACACCGTGGCGAAAAAAGACGGCGCCAACCGCCATTATGAAATGGCCTCGAAACTCTCCTATTTCCTGTGGGGTTCGATGCCCGATCAAGAACTATTTGACTTGGCGGAAGCAGGGAAATTGGACGATTCAAAAGTCATCGATCAGCAGGTGCAGCGTCTGTTAAAAGACAAACGTTCTAATGATTTTGTCAAGAACTTCACGATGCAGTGGTTGTCAATTGCGAAAATGAAACAGGTGAAAATCAATAGCGAGCTTTATCCACGTTTCCTTTATTATGTGGGAGTTGGCGAGCGTGCCGGTACAGAACAGCCGTATCGCCCCACGATCAGAGACGACATGCTGGCGGAGTCGGTAGGGTTTATCGCCGAATTGATCAAGCGTAACGCCAGCGTGATGAACGTGGTCGATTCTGATTTTGCCTATCTGAATCAGCGGCTTGCCGTTCATTATGGGGTTGTGGGCGTGGAAGGGCATAAACTCCGCCCAGTGTCGATCAAGCCGGAGCATCACTTGGGTGGGTTATTGACGCATGGCTCGGTGTTGATCGGAAATTCAACCGGGTCGGCACCGCATCCGATCTACCGTGCAGTTTGGCTACGCGAAGCGATCTTGGGCGATGAGGTCAAGCCACCGCCCGCAGATGTGCCGGCGCTGTCAGATTCGGCCGGCGATTCCGCCGAGACTGCTGTGACGCTCAAAGATCTGTTAGTCAGACACCGCGAGAAGGAGAGTTGCAACGACTGCCATGTGCGTCTGGACCCGTGGGGTATTCCCTTTGAACACTACAACGCCATCGGTAAGTATCAGCCCGTTGTCCCGAAAGAAGGGACGCGAGTGAGTTCATTCAATAAGGATGCCCACGGGGATATGGCTGGCTATGCAGCCTACCTGGAGCGAATCAGCACCGTGACGCTGGCAGCAGATTCTCGCGTCCCGCATGGGCCGAAAGTCAACGGGATGGACGATCTCAAAAAACACCTTCTTAACGACCGCAAAGACGACGTCGCCAAGAATATGCTACGCCGCTTGCTGACCTACGCAATCGGCCGTGATCTGACCTACCGAGATCGCTATGACGTTGAAGTGCAACTGGCGAATTCGAAGCAGAACGAGTATAGAATACGGGACATGATCATCGCGATCTGTCAGAGTGAGACATTTAGAGGACTGCCGAAATAATGAAACAGAAATCCTGGCATCTTAGTAGACGCGAATTACTCAAGGGCGGCGGTATCGCCTTGGCACTTCCATTTCTCGACTCCATGGCGTGGGCCAAGGGCGCTGAGAATATTGCCATGCCGAAGCGTATGGTCATCTCTTACTTTTCGTATGGTGCTTATATGCCGAATGGCGCCAACGGTATTCAGGACATGAACAAGCCGGCCCATGAATGGACCTGGTGGCCCTGTCAGGAAGCCGGCGAGCTGACGTTTAATAAGAATTCCGCACCCTTTGCGCCTCTCAAAGATCAGGTGAGTTACCTGGAGGGTCTCGATCATGAAGGGGGTTGGTCACTGGGCGGGCATAGCTCGGGCGATGTGTTTGCCACTGGCGCCGACATGAAAGAACATGAAAAAACGAATAACATCTCGGTCGATCAAGCAGCGGCCAAGGTGATGGGGCATCACACCCGCTACGCGTCACTTGTGATGAGTTCGGAAGGCGGTACCGGTTCATACGGTGCGAGCAAGACCCTGTCTCATTACGGCCCTGGACGACCGATTCCGTCGTTGCATAAACCGCAAGATATTTTCAACCGGCTTTTTAAGCCGTATGCAGGTAAGACCACGGATCAAGTGCGGTCAGAATTGTCACGTGAAAAATCCGTTCTCGATCTAATCTTGAGCCAGTACAAGAGCCTAAATAATCGTTTGGGCACAGCCGATCAGGCCAAGATGGAAGAATATCTTGAATCCGTTCGCGCCTTGGAAAAGCGAGTTGATCGAACGACCGCCTGGACACATACGCCGTTAGCCAAAGTCAATGCCAACGAGTTTAATCTCGAGGTCAGCTATAAAGATCCTCAAGAGTACCTTCGCTGCATGTACGATTTGATGTTTGTCGCCTTGCAAACCGACTCCACTCGTGTTGCCACCTTCCAGACAGAAAGTGAGAATTCGTCACAGAGTGAACTGTGGAATTTCGCTACCTATGCACTGGGTTACAAAGGGGCCACGCATGATATCGCCCATAAACGTCCTGCCGACTATTCCGGGCAGTGGGATCTATGGCGCAATCAACAGCACGCCTACTTCCTAAATCGTCTGAGAACAACCAAGGAAGGCGATAGCAACATGTTGGACAACACGGTGGTGCTTTGGGGCTGCGGGCATCCACACGCCTCGCATAGTACCCATAACTACCCCATTCAGTTGGCCGGTGGCAGAAATCTGGGATTCAAGCATGGGAAACTGCATAAATTTGTCGGCGACAAGAAAGTGCCGCTATCCAATCTCTTCGTCTCCATGCTCAACTCCGTTGATGTCCCGACCGAGTCCTTCGCCGATAGTACCGGTGAGATGAAAGAGCTGCGCAGCTAATCAAGAAAAGGCCAACATTGACCATCCAACGACTTCTGTCTTTCACACGTCGGCTAGTTCGTCGTAACCCTAATCCGTCTCGTGTCGATGTTCGATTTCGGATGTTGTTCGACGCCGGGTTTTCGCTTCCGCACTCCCTTGCTTTCGCAGTTCTTTTGCTGTCGCTCTGCACCGTCACCGTGGCGGAGACGACGCCCAAGCCGAAGGTCTTGGTGATTGGCGATGACATCTACAATGCGCCGACAGCTACTGCAAGAGCCCTAACGAGTGATCGGATTGAGCTTGTCTATGGCAAGTATGCTATCTACGACTCTGCTACGGCGGTCGAGAATTTTAACAAGCTACTCGACGAAAAGAAGTGGGATCTCATTCACTTTAATTTCGGTATGAATGATTTGATGTACAGGGCTCCGGGCATCAAAGAGATCCGCGCCATGCACAAAGATGTGGGTGGCGTTCGCGTCGCATCAGCCGAACAGTATGAGAAAAATCTGCGTGAACTGGTAAGACGTTTCAAAGCCCACGGCGCCAAAGTGATCTGGGCGAGTACCACGCCGATCGTCGGGTCCAATGGCATTCTGGATGAAGGCAGTGAGATCGTCTACAACGAGATCGCCGCCAAGGTGATGAAGGCCAACGATATCACCATCAATGACATGCATTCCTATGCGGCTGAAATCCACAAGACCGCAAGGAATAAGAACACGTTTTCGTACAAAGGATATCCCCTCTATCCTCCTATGATGCTCAGCATTCTCAAAGAATTAAATTTGATAAGACCCGTCAACGGACCGGTCAAAGTTTTTATCATGCTGGGCGGCACCACTCACACCGGAAATGGCATCGTGATCGGTCACGATAGGCCCCGGACTGGGTCTGTGGAAGGCACGCTCGATGCGCTTGTGCTGAACGAAAAAACAGCCGGTCAGTACGAGCACCTTCTCGATGAAGACGGCGGTTGGGCGACGCGCAATGATGTCTGGCTGAAGTTCGATTGGCGTGCCCAGAAATCGGGCGCCCATGGAATTCTTTACGGCGGCGACCGCAAACGCTGCATCGGCTCTGAATACGCGCTCGGTTCGCTTCTGGGAGATCACTATACGGAACAGGTTCTTGTCTTCAAGACTTCGCTTGGACAACCGTCGTTGTGCCCCGACTTCATCCCACCCGCAGACGGCAAGCCCGCTGGCAAGGCCTATACGCAGTTCTTAGATCAAGTCAACGTGATGCTACGAAACTTGGGAAACTCATTTCCCGATTACACGCTTGAAGCAGGATATGAACTCTGTGGGCTTGTCATCAATATCGGGGAACAGGACAAGACAATTGAAGACTATTCCAGGTACTTGCCGCTGCTGATCAAGGATATTCGTAAGGAGTTTGGCAATCCAGAGCTACCGGTCGTTATCGTCGGTAGTGGCCAGGGCGGCCGCGACAAACCGGATTTCCTCGACATTATTAGGGTCCAACAGGCCACCGCCGCCCGACCCGAATTTAAGGGCAACGTGATCTTCACCGAGACGCGAAACCTCTGGCCAGACCCGGACAAATCCCCCGACCGAGATGCCACCAAGTGGTATGGTAATGCCGAGAGCTTCTACAAAATGGGCGAAGCCATCGGCAAAGACATGCTCAAACTGCTCAAGTGACAAAGCAATCGGCCAAACACAAAAAACTTGGGTGGCAGCTTTCGATTTGAATTCCGACCCGATGGAAGCAACGATGTCGCCGAAGAATAACCGGAAGATGCTAACAGCCGTTTTGACAGCAGGGATACGTCGCTGAACAACTGGCGAGCTGATCGGCTGTTGTGAGTCCTGCTGGGTTTTACTTCGTTCAGTGGGCAATACTGGCTGCTGGTACTTCAGGTCGCGTTTGGCGTGACGGTGCTTGTTCTGGGCTGGGTCGGCCCTGTGTTTACCGGAGCGATTCTGGCGGCGTCGGTCTTCTGGGTCGTGCGAGATTTGCGGAGACCCTCGTCCCCTCAGGTGGCAGTGTGGTGTCGCGCAAACACGATCGGGCTCGGTGGCTTAATTGTCATGACGCCGGTTCTATTCGGTTTGTTTCGATTCGGTGACCCGAGCGGGACGACAGACCTTGTTGGTGTTGTGATCACGATGGGACAGTGGATGCTGCTGGCCGACGTGCTCATGCCGCCATCACACCGAACGCCGGCTGACGAAATCGAGTGAAATCAAAAGGGGCAGTGTTTCGGCACCTCGGCAGCAGCCAGGCCATCGCAGCGTTTCTTCGCTGGGGTACCCGTTTGACATCGGGTGCGTCGATGCCGACACTGCGTTGTCTCGAAGCAGTTGCGAAGTC
>DUDC01000093.1 GCA_012959465.1 Planctomycetaceae bacterium | reverse complement strand
CCGCGAATGCCTGGCAGAGGAGGGCCGCTGTTCGAATCTACTCTTTCGGGGCTTGGCCGATAGGCCACAATTCAAGTCGTCGTACAAAGATCTCTGCCTCTTCTGTTTGTAGCATGATCTTGCCGGCGTCGGGGTAAGCTTGACTCGCCTCGTTAACGACGATGCCGTTCACTTTGTACTGTAGTCGTCCTCCGTCGGCGATGACTTCCATTTTGGTCCACTCCCCGTTCGGACTCTCTACGTCATCGCGTCCACGGAAATTTATTCGGTCGGCCCAATCGACGTCGCGGCCGAACCAGTTGATTCGGCCTCGGTTGATGGTGATCTTGTCACCGCCTCTCTTCCAGACCTTTTCACCGTCCCGGTCTAAAGTTGTCTCGGCGGTCAAAGCGGTCGGAAAGGCCTGGCCCGTGGTGGAGTCCGTGCCGGCCAAGATCAAGATGTCACCGACACCGCCTTCGATGATTTGCGCTTCGATCGAGGCCATCCACTTGTTGCTGTATCCGCCATCGGGACCCCAGCAATGGACTAATAAACCCGAGTCACGAGCTCGGTCAACGCGACCGCCCCAAGTCTTTTCTCCCCATTTGAATTCAATGATCAGGTGATAATCTCGGTACGCGTTGTTGGTGACCAGCCCACCATAACCATCGCCGGAGACGCGGATCACACCATCTTGGACGGTAAAGACCTTTTTCGGGTCGGTGTAGTTGCCCTTCTCTAGCCATGTGTAGAAACCGTCGAGGTTCTTTCCGTTGAATAGCTTGATTGGACCGTTGGAAGGTCGGATGGCCGATGTGCGGCTCAGTGGCGTCGCCGGTGTGCCGGGCAGCTCGCGAATGGACACGTTTCGAAAGGCAACGGGATCGTTGTGGCCGGCGAACCCGAAGTGTCCCGTTTTGCGACTGGCGTTTTCCGGCACCGGTCCGTCTTTGCCCTCTTTAACGAGCGCCACGTCGGCGTCGACAATCGTCGTTCCATTGAGCTCGACCTTAATTTTCGAGCCTCGCACGGTGACTTGTTGAAAATTCCACTGGCCGGTCGGCCGCAAGTACCCACGATGAGCTGGAACAAGTCCGTAGATCGAACCATGGTATTGTCGCGGGTCTAGATTCGCGTATTTTGAGTGTTCAGAGTCCAAGACCTGCAATTCAATCCCCTCCAGGTGCGGGCGACCACTGCCCGAATAGCGGACAACGATACCGTTGTTGCCACCAGGAGGTAGTTGGAATTCCAGACGTGCGATGAAATCGGCATATTCAGCTTTAGTAAACAGATTTCCGCCCTCTCCCTCCTTGCAGGTGATCGTACCCTCGACGACCTGATACGCATCGACGTCCCCAGCCCAGCCAGTGAAATCCCGACCGTTGAAAATGCTCTCAAATTTGTCCGCGTTCTGACCGGCAAGTGTTGCGTTGGCTTCGACCGCGGGAACCTCACGAATGTAGAGATTTCGAAAGAACAAGCTGTTTCCGTGATTTTGTAATTCGATTTGGCCGCGACGATAAATGGGCAGGTTTCGTTCCCAGTAGTTTTCCAACACGGCGTTGTCGACAATACGAGTTCCATTGAGCTTGATCGTGATCCGCTCGCCAATCATGCGTATAAAGAACGTATTCCACTCTCCGACTGGGTTGTCCGCATTAACGGATGGGAATCGAGGGTGCTTCTGATTGTTCCACGGAGCTCCCGACCCTTTTTCAGCTCCAAGTGGAAAGTACTTCTCGAACGCCGTGTCCCAGATTTGGATCTGAGGTGAGCCACGGAGGTATATTCCGCTGTCACCACCTTGGAGAATTTTCCAATCAAGGTACAGCTCGAAGTCGCCATAATCCTTCGCCGTACAGATGCTCTGCCCTTTCCCGTCAAACGTCAGCACTCCCTCCACAACACTCCAATGGGCCCTCATCGACTGATCGGCTTTCTCCTCCGCCGCCGATAATTGCTCTGCTGTCATCGTCGCGCGGGACTTGGGGTTTCCAACCAGGCCCTTCCAGCCGGTAAGGTCCTTCGAGTTGAACAATGGTTCAAACCCGCCAGCTTTCTGCATGACGCTATCCAACGTTACTTCGCCGCCGCCTTGTCGCTTGCTCTCGTCAGCCGCCTCCATGAACGCGTAGATCTCGAGCGTTTCCGCGGCTTGTACGGGTGGCTTTTTTGTGCGGAAGAACTTGACAATTTCGACCAACAGAGGCCGGTAGGTATCGTACGAACCAACTGGACCTTCGCCCTGGTCGCCACGAGCCGAACCGCCATATCCTTTTCCTTCACGAAAGACGCCGACCCGTCCACCAGACCATTTTCCGGAAACGACAATCTTGCCATCTTCCATTGTTCGTTTGACGGATTGACATCCCGTTCCCATCACGGTGAACAAGGACTCGACGCCGTGGATGCCATACCAAAACAAGTCCGGATGAGTTTTTTCAAGGCTGGCCGGACTATGTGTCTGAGCCGACGATATGCGACCGAGGGAACCGGCTCGCACCGCCTGCGAATTCTTTCCGTAACGGAGCGATGAGGATGAGAAAATCGGCACCCCCGCCATTTTTGCTTCTCGATAGATGGCGATGGCATCCTTGAGACTGCCAGCGACCGGCTTGTCGATGAACACTGGTTTCTTTGCTTTCAACACGGGACGGAGTTGAGCCAGATGCGGGCGGCCATCGTTGGTCTCCAACAGCACGACGTCAACGATCTGCAACAACGAGTCAATCGAATCGACGATCTTTACCCCGTACGTCTGGATTTCTTTGGTGTACGCGGGAACTCGACTTACGCTACTCTCGATGTCCGGGCTTCCCTTGGGAAATGCTGCCACAACGCGACACCCCGATAACTCTGGCGGAGCGTTTCCGTCATTCAATATTTTTGTGAACGCTATCGCATGTGACGTGTCCAGACCAATGATTCCCACACGAATGGGCTTCGAATCTTGGGCAAAACAAGGAGTGCAGGAAACGGTCAACGTGAGCGCGAAAAGGGCTGGTCGCAACATGGTGGTCTCCGTCGACAGGGCGTTGGGTCTGTGGGCAGCGCGAGCACGTGCAGGTGAGGGCTTGATTGTAGTCGTCTCGACCTGTAGCTGTCCAACATCGTGCGGCCGGGTAGGATAGACGGGAACAACACTCGTTAGGGAGATTGGAAATGGCTGAACCGAGTCATCGTGTCCTGTTATACACCGACCGCCGTTTTCTAAATCACGATACGGGATCCCACCCGGAAAATGCCGAGCGGCTACGTCGAATTCACCCAGTATTCAAGAACAAATGGTTCGATCGCACGATCCGGCCCAGCTGGAAAGAGGCCACACCGGAGGAGATTTGTTTGATCCACGACCCGTCGTATGTCCCTGTTGTGCGAAAGCTGGCTGAAAAAGGTGGAGGTCGCATCGAGGGCGACACACAGGTTTCTGCCGAGTCATACCACGTGGCGACACTAGCCGCTGGAGCGGCGATTGACGCGGTGCGCCGTGTTGTTGCCGGCGAGGCAAAGCGGGCTTTTTGCGCCGTGCGTCCGCCCGGACATCATGCGGTTCACGATCAGGCAATGGGGTTCTGTCTTTTTAACAATATTGCTATCGCCGGCCAGTTTGCTGTGCAGAATCTGAAGGTCGACCGGGTGCTCATTGTCGATTGGGATGTGCACCATGGAAATGGTACCCAGGAAGGTTTTTGGACGAGCGATCGTGTCGGTTTCTTCTCGTCTCACCGATTTCCTTTCTACCCGGGCTCAGGTGACCGAAACGAAACGGGTGCAGGGAAAGGGCTCGGTTGGACCGTGAATCTGCCGCTGACCTTCGGTATTTCAAGGAGGGAATTGAAGACGCGCTTTGTCCAGGAGTTGAATAAGTTTGCCAAGAAAGTTCGCCCCGACTTAGTGTTGCTCAGCGCGGGATTTGATGCGCATCGGTTGGACCCAATCGGTTCATTGGGCCTGGAAACCGAGGACTTTCAGTGGTTAACCGAAGCCGTTATCGACGTCGCCAAGGAGACCGCTCACGGTCGGGTCGTCAGCTTGTTGGAAGGAGGATACAACGTCGATGTGCTTCCTCTTTGCGTGCACGAACACCTGCTGGCTTTGGCCAAATAGATGACCAGTTGGCCATGAATGACATCAGTCCACGGCCGGTTCAACTGGCTCCGCAACAGACGATTCGTTTGAATCTGGCCTGCGGAAAGCGGACCGGGAAAGAGTCGGTGTTTTCAACGAGATTGCCCAGGACATTTGCTTGCATGGCGAAATAAATCCTGGATAATCAACGGACGAGGTGAACGTCGCGTTGCATTCCTGGCCCTTAGTTTTCATGAGGGCTGTTGAGACTCGCATCCTTGCGGGTTCCTGCCAAAGCTGCAGAGTCGAATTTCATCGCATTAAGAAACCCGTTTTTGTTGGTTCGTCGTAGTTGCAGCCACTGTATGTGGTCTTGTGCCGCGGTGATGTGTGTCAAGACATATGGGAATTTTTGCATGAACATCTATGTGGGTAATTTGCCGTACTCAATTCACGATGAGGACCTTCGCGAGCTGTTTCAAGAGCATGGAAACGTGACTTCCGCGCGAGTCGTCATGGAACGGGATACTTCTCGGTCCAAGGGGTTTGGTTTTGTCGAAATGGACAATGACGGCGAGGCTGGCAGCGCCATTGAAGCGTTAAATGGCTCCGAAGTCGACGGTCGGCGACTGACCGTTAACGAAGCCCGCCCACGCGAGGATCGGCCAAGCCGCCGGTATTGAGCGGCTTCAATTCACGCCAACGGTTCTGGGCATTGCTAGGGAAACTTGCCCAATATCACGTCGAATTCAAGAAATTGGGGATGGCGTACCGCGACGAGCGACATTTGAGTCCTCAGGCTATTCTTGACCCACCGCATCTCGGCCTGTTTGACGATTGCATTGAATTGAATTTCTGTCGGCTGCAGGAAAGTGTGATACTGTACGATCACGTCTCCTTCACGAAAATTCCGACGGACGAGAAAACTATTCGCTCCGGCCAAGGTTACGATTTTTAGGCCCAGTTCGTGTTTTTCGAACTTGGCGCCACCGACGTCTCCCTTTTGATACACGTGGTATGCCTGAAACGTTTCGGCTCGCAAAACACGCACCTTAACTGCGGCGCCCGGAGGATGGACCTTGATTTCATCGCGCAGCGCTTCAAAATTGGCGATTCGTGTGCCGTTAAGTTCGACGATTACGTCTCCGGTCTTGATGCCTGCTTCTTCTGCCGCAGATTTTTCGCGGACCTCTACGAGGCATCCAATCGGGTGTGCCTGCCCTAAAACACCAAGGAACCCACCGACCCGGCGGTCGATTTGGGTTCCCGTCATATTCGTCTGTAACACGGCTTCTCCGTCACTGGTCACATCCGTTCCAATCAATGTCAACGTACGTAGTTGTTGGAGCTTGACGAGGCTTGGAACGGAGGCGTCGTTGATGCGGACGAATTTGAATTCGAGATTGCGCAACGACTCGAGTTCGTTCAACTTCTCGATGGCCTGACGATTCAGACTCGCGTCCCTGACGCGTAGCATTGTGAGTGTGGGGATCCGAGCGAAGTAGTTAAACCAACTACTCTCAACTTTTGCTCCCACCAATTCCAGGACTTGGATTCCTGTAATGAACTGCAGTAGACGAAAGTCCTGTTCTTGCCCATTCCACTCATCTCCAAACATGAATCCTTGCAACCCACTGTCGGGAACATCCTCTTCGAGGTAGATCGGGATAGCTCCCTTGTCTCGCAAGTTTTGAATGCTCCTTTTCCGCGCGGCCACACTGATTTGATTGAGTGAAGAACGCGCATAGCGCGACGCAAGTGTCGGCCTTAATTCGGAGATGTTGAGTATGGCAAGCTGCGCTTGCTCGTTGGCCGCAGTGTCCGAAACGGCGATTCGTGTCAGCACCTGAATGGCGCGAATGGTAAATTCAAGTGTGCCTCCAGTGATCCGGCTCTTCAATGCGATGATCGCCTGTTCCGGATGCTGGACCAACTTTTCCGTTGCTGCAACGCGGACGTCGTATTCATCGTGATCCAATTCAGAAATCCACGCCTGAATAGCCTTCGACGAAGGCACACTGACCTCATCGGCAAGCAACGAACTCGAAAAGCAAGCCAAAACAAGGAAGAAAATGCACCGACGTAGTATGCGATCGGTTTGCAGCATGCCTTGTCGTTGTGCGGCAATAATGTGAAATTTGGTGGTCATTCGGAAACTGCCTTGTTCCAGTCCTCTAACGCACGAAGTAACCTTGCAACAATGAACCGTGCGACACGTCACGCTGACCCATTCGAATCCGACCGCCCGGTGGGGGCTTGTCGTTCCTACGTCCGGTCAGTGGCGTCCCGCCTTTTTTCCTCATCTCTCATTTTGACGAAACGATGCCTTCGCTGCAATGCGATGCTATTTTTTGGCAAGATTGTGTAGCCGGTCGATGTAGCTCTTGTAGTGCGATTCCAACAGCCTGAGATCTGGACCAAATACGTCGGTAAACTCCTTGAGCCGTTCCTTGGCCGAGGGATTTAGAGAGCGACGGCGAGAAGTCGTTCTTTGCAGATATTCTGCGTACTGTTTTGGCTGCGTTTCCACCAGGAAGAACGTCATTGCCCAGGCCTCGGCGTAAGCGATATTGGTCCGCTGACCGAAGATTCGGTCGCTGGCGATGATTTCAGCCATCAATCCGTCGGGTCGATTGGCACGGGCTTGCTTGAATCTCCTCAAGTATCCGCTGTGTAATCGGTCTTTTTGGCGTGGAAAGGAGCTGCTGTCCCACACCCCCTTGGACTCGAACATCGTTCCCAGTCCTTCCGCGACCCACCGAGGCGGGATGCTGGCGCGATCGTGAACGCCCGTATTGAAGGCAACTTGATGTACGGCTTCGTGCACAATCGTGGCGGCGTTCGTTTGCCAGCGGAATTCACTCCCCTGCTCATCAAAAATGTCATACATGATGATGCGATTAGACGTAATCGAATAATAGCCTAGAGTTTGAGCGCTGATTCCCTTCTCGGTCCTTGCTGCATAGTCCAGGTACATAGCCTTATTCGGAAATACGACGGCGACAAGCGGGACAATTGGATCGTGTACCTTGATGCCTCGGACCGCAAAGTACTGCAGGAAGGATCGGTACAACGCTTCGAATCGCTTGGTCCAACGTTTGGATTGATGTGGGGGATGCACCACGAAGTAGTGTGAGGTTGTACTCAATTCAAATCCACGATTGAATTCTCGCAAGAGCGTTCCACGCATTTCGGTGTAAGAGTACCCTTGGAACTTACCACGGACTTTTCGGTAATTGGTCGCTTCGTCTCGTGCGAATCTCCAGACTTTACCGTCGCGTCCCAGCAAGACAACTTGAGTATCTGACCACCGCAGAGGCAGCCCATGGAGTTGCTCGCCTCGCAATTCCAGTTCCAACGTCCACGGTTCGGCCGCTGCCTGGCCGTGAAAGAGCAACAAAAGTAGGCAAACGGGAGTTGCGACGGTTGCAGTGGTAGTATGGAACATCGATTTTTGCATGGAAGGCTGAGGATTCAGAGATCAGACCATCGGAAGTTTACGTCATCATGAAAGGCCGCCACACTGTTTCTACCAGTTGATCGCGAGCTGATACGCCGCTGGACTGACGGGATGGAACGAGTGCGACGATTAGGCCGGTAGGTAGATTGGCCTTTCGGATATACTGCCAATTTCGGCGGCAGCGTGGCAAGCTGTAGATTGTCGACTCTAAATCGATTGGCCGACTTCCTACGCGGCGGCTAGAATCTAGAATAAATGAACGGTTTCCATCGAATCAGAAGAGATATTGCAAATGACTGCCGCATTTCTGTGTATCGTGACGCTCGTATCTCAGGCCGAGGTCGTATCCCAGCCTGAGAAGCTCAACGTCGCGGACTTGATACAACAATTGGACGCTGACACTTTGCTGGAACGCGATGCGGCCGAGAAGGCGCTGATTGCGCTGGGGCCTGACGTCTTATCAAAACTACCGACACCGGACGATCGTATTCCAGCCGAAGTAGGACAACGATTGGCTCGAATTCGACAGGTTCTTGAGAAGCAAGTCGCCACGTCGATTACCGTATCCAAGACAGTGACTTTGACAGGGGTTTTTGAACTGCAAAAAGTCTTGAGCGCAATTGAGAAGCAAACAGGAAATCGTTTTGCCTTGCCTCGCGGTGGGGATACCGAAGTCACCGTCGAGTTGGTGGACACACCCTTTTGGCAAGCGACCGATGTGATTCTCGATCAAGCCGGACTTGATATCGTCGCCCTCGGTGGTCAACCGAACCGATTGGTACTGACCGCGCGTCCGCCTGGCGCCCGAATTCGCTTCGGACAGGCTCAGTACAAGGGCGTGTTTCGGATCGAGCCGATACGTGTGTTTTCCTCAAGGGACCTGCGAAATCCGCAATCCGATGTGATGCGAGTAACACTCGAGATTTCCTGGGAACCGCGGTTGTCTCCCATTTCTATGTTGCACGACATGCAGTCAATAGAAGCTCAGGATCAAAATGGCACAGTGATTGAAACGGCAATGGGCGGGCGACGCGATTTGGGCATCCAACCGGGAATGTCAGCTGTCGAGATTGAACTGCCGCTAAACCTCCCTGAAGACCATGCAAAAACCATCTCGACCCTCAAAGGAAAACTTGACATCTTGGTGCCCGGACTCACGGAGAAGTTTGAATTCAGCGGTGACCTGGAAACGGCTCGTGGCGTTGAATTGAAACGGGCCGGAGCAACGGTCATATTGGATCAAGTGCGGAAGAGCGGTGAGGTCTTCCAGGTACGGATGAGATTGCGATTTGACGAATCCTCCAACGCATTCGAGTCCCACCGCACGTGGGTATTTGCAAACCCAGCCTACTTAATCGGCCCGGACGGTGAGAAAATTCCTAACGCTGGTTACGAGTCAACTGGACAGTCAAAGAACGAAGTCGGTGTTTCTTATCTGTTTGCCGTGGATGGTGGATTAAAAGGACATAAATTCATTTATGAAACACCGGCAACAATGATTCGACAGACGATTGACTATGAAGTCAAAGACATTGAGCTTCCCTAAGTTGACGCCGATCCCTGCAAGTTAGTTTCAATCTGTTTCTCACCGGACAGTCCGGCTGTTTTGAACTGGATCGGCCCCGATTACAAGAGTCAGGGGGATGCATGTTGGTACGAATACGACGCCATCTGGCGCTGACGGCGTACTTTGTTGTGCTTTGGACGGTAACTTGCCAACCAGTTTCGTCCGCTGAGGTCGTTCGCGTTAACGACGACATCATCGAAGAGAAGCACGTAGCATGGGAGATAAAGTCGTTTCTCAAGGACCGGAGAGTTGATCAACAAGAAAAAGCAACTGTGCGCAAGCAGGTTATCGAGTTGTTGATTCGTCGCCAACTGGTGACACAGTCCTTAAGAGAGAGCAAGCTTGGGGCGACTCGTGAGGAAATCGACCTGGAAGTCAAACGCTTGAAGAATCGTCTGTCGCGAGTTCAACAGACGGTGACAGGCTATCTTGCCGAACGAGGTAGTGATGTATCGATCTTGCGGCGAGAATTTGAGTGGCGAATTGGTTGGCAGCGAGCTCTGGAAAAGTACCTGACCTCTGAGAATACCGCGAAGTACTTTAAGCAGCATCGCCGACATTTTGACGGAAGTCGCCTCCACATAGCGCACATTCTGTTAAAAGTCTCGCCACAACGTACTGCCAAGCAAGCAACAGCTGACTTGTCAGATGTTCGGAAGCAACTGCTAACTGGCAAGCTGACATTTACGAAGGCGGCCGAGCAGTACTCGGACGCACCCACCTCCGACCGTGGTGGCGACATGGGATGGATTGAGCGGCGAGATCCAATGCCCGAGTCGTTCGCCAGACCTGCCTTTGACCTGGCGATCGGTGACGTGAGCCAGCCGATTGAGACTTCGTTTGGCGTTCATCTGATCCGAATCATCGAACATGAACCAGGCAACAAAAATGAGAAGGATGTCACGGCGGAAGTACAGGACGAAATGAGGCGATATCTGTTCGACTGGATTGCGGCGAAAATGCGGAAAGAGGCTGTCATCAAAACGAGTCCACAGTGACCGTAACGATGTCCAGCGCTTTGACGAATGACTTTGTCTTTTGGCTGACGCGTCAAGCTTGCTACAAGGCGATCAGCAGACGAGCGATTTTTCGAGCCGTTTGATTGAGTGGCAACTCAATCAGTTCTTCCTGCGATGCCCACCGATAGTGTTGGGGAAGTGGCCAAGTCTCGGTTGCAAGACATCGTTGAACTTTGAGTGTGATGCGATACTTGGTCACGCCATGTTGCATCGTACAGATTAACTCCGTCGGCTGGACAACTTTTCCAACGTCAACGGCCAGTTGTTGCATGCTTCGGGCGACAGCCAAGCGAGGTGTCGCCACACCTGGGTGGTAACGGGGGAAGTCCCAAAGGCCAGCCCAGCGTTCCTTTGGCTGGCAGTGACGGACCACAACACGTCCAGCCAAATCCGGTACGATCCACGCGACCTCTAATCGCGATTCGTAGTTCATTTTCTGTTTCGCAATCGGGATCTCACTTTGTCGGCCACGGGAAAATGTGGGACAAAGGTCTCGAACAGGGCAACCAGTACACGAAGGTGTTTTCGGCGTGCACACCAAGCTACCCAACTCCATCAGAGCTTGATTGAACGAACTCACCGACTGCCGTGGTAGTAACCAGGCGGCAAATTGCCATAGAGATCGCTGGCCTTTGGATCGTGTCGGATCCTCCTCAAGTTCCAATAGTCGGGCAAAGAGTCGTTGTGTGTTTGCCTCGACAATCGGTAAACGAGCGTCTTGGGAAAAACAGAGGATGGCATGGGCCGTATAACGACCAATGCCGGGCAGTTGATATACGTCTTCGACGTCGGTCGGGAATTTTCCCTGGTGGTCGCGCACAATCGCCTGGGCCGCTCGGTGCATCTGCCGTGCGCGACGGTAGTACCCGAGCCCTTCCCACTGCCGCAAGACAGCAGATTCCTCCGCCGCCGCTAATGATCGCACGTTGGGAAATCGTCTCAAGAACCGCTCGTAATAGCCAACTACGGTCTGCACTTGAGTTTGCTGAAGCATCACTTCACTGACCCAGACCCGATACGGGTCCGTTGTACGCCGCCAGGGAAGATCCCGGGCATTACTGGCGAACCAGTTGCGCACTCGCCGTTGAAACTTCCGTCTCCACGGCGCGTCAAACATATCGGGAAGAGAAGGTGTTACAGAGTCCAACCCTTGCGATACTCTCGATGAATCCATTCTTGCGCTTTCGCCGAATTAGTAACACGAAGATTGGCTCCGTCCCATTGAACGGTTTCCCCACTGCGGTAAGCGACAATTCCCAACAAAACAGCTTCGGTTAGCGCCCCCGAGTAATCGAAGTTGCAAGTTGTTGGCCCGCTATCGCGAATTGCCTGCAACCATTCGTCATGGTGCCCGATCGATGCAGGGATGGTGGGATCAGGGCGGCGATCATCTAACCCACCATCGGCCGGAAGGAGGACGTTGCGAGAATAATCGGAGAGGATCATCCCATTGTCACCTTCAAACAGCTGTCCACCTGAGAAGTTAAACGGCTTTCCATTCTTATCGCGGAGTGTCGACAAAATGGCGGGACGCATGCCACCGTCATACCATGTGAGGTGGACCGGTGGCCGCCCGCCACGCGCGGGATAGTAATAGTCACAGATCAACCAGCCCGCGGTGGTGACCTCATCAACGGGTGGCCCTTTGGCCTCGACCCGGTCTGGATGGCGTAGGTCGAGGGCCCAATGAGGAAGGTCCATGAAATGGCATCCAAAGTCACCCAGCCCCCCGCTTCCATAATCCCAGAAATGGCGCCAGCGGAATGGATGCACGCCCTTGGAATAGGGGCGCTTCGCGGCCGGACCAAGCCACAAATCCCAGTTGAGGTTCTTGGGCTGAGGTGCGACTTTGAACTGGCCCTCGTTGTATTTCACGTCTTTCCATACATGGACGCGTCGAATCGGTCCAATCAGATCGGCGTGGACCATCTCGACGACGCGTCGGTAATTGTCCCCGGCGTGAATCTGTGTGCCCATCTGAGTCACCAAGTTTCCCTCGCGAGCCAGATTTGCAAGCGTTCGAGCCTCGTAGACAGTATGAGTCAGTGGTTTTTCGCAGTAGACGTGTTTGCCCATCCGCAGTGCCATCGCGGCTGCCGGTGCGTGCGTATGATCCGGTGTTCCAATCACCACCGCGTCGATGTTGTCCTCCTCCTTTTCCAACATCATGCGAAAGTCCTGGTACCTGCGCGCTTTGGGAAACGGTTGCCCCCCCTTTTCCAGCAGCTCAAGATCGACGTCGGCGATCGCGACCATCTCCTGGCTGGCGACTCCGCGTAGGTCGGCACCCGCCCGGCCCGTCGTCCCGATGCCAGCGATGCGTATCCGCGAGTTGGGTGTCTCCTCTCGCCCTGCGGCAGACTGGGTGAAAAAGCCACCGTGGATTGCCGCAGCCGTCGACAAGCTACCGGCCAACAAACTGCCGCTCATGAAACGACGGCGGTTTAGGACCGGTTTGGAAGGATAGCTAGTCGACCGGCAAGGCGGCACAATGTTTGGCGAATCCGGACGGGAATGGTTCATGCCGGGCACCTCGATAGGCGAAGAACAGTTGGGTGAAGCTTCCGCGACCGGAAACCTAGGTTGCCTAGACTTACAATGGAAGTCAGTTACCGAGCCAGGATACCCTCTCGAGCACTCAATCTCGACGTGTGAACGAAAAGTTTCTTACGAATGTCGGAATGGGTGAAGTTTTCCGGTTAGTACGACGATACTGCCTTTGACGCCCAGATCAGTCAGAATTACGCGGCGAGCTTACTGATAAGTTCGGAGATTGAGCACAAATGAAGATGAACACACGCGGATTGACTCACGCGGTAATTTGTGGGCTGGGAATGGCAATCGCGATTTCCTCCACGGGATGCCAGGTGAGCGTGGGCGGGCAGCTCTTACCCAGTCCGTACTACCTCGACGACGACGTTCAGTATTTCGCTCCCGGATCAGAATTCCAGCTTCCACGCGAAGCCGCGGCCCTGCAAACGTACGCGGCCGAACAACAGATCAGGGACGGCGGCAACTAAGAGCTCGCCATCCAACCCATCCGATTACGGCCTCGTTGTGTTCTGCAACGAGGCCGATTTTCGTTTCCAGGTCCGGGTGGGGCGAAGCGGGCGTAGCCACTCTGGAGTGCGGCCCGGCCGCCTTGCCTTGTAATTCGGTTGGCCAGCCCGGCTCGTCTTTACAATCGCCACAAACGGACGCCGGGATCGATAATACGACCTCGGTCGGCCGGCGCGAATTGGCCGAATAGAGTGCAAACGGGTATGATGGAAAGCGTGCGTTTGTGGACCTCCATTCGCCTTCCTATCGGATCACCGTCATGGCTCTTGCTGTCCGACACCGGCTCTCATGGCCGCTAGCTGTCTTCCTTTGTGTCTCGATTGTTGTTCTGAACCCGGTTCATGGCCAGGACAACCCGGGAAACGGACTCAGAGGGCTCGCTGGCGGCAGCCGCAACAAATACCCGTCGGAAACCTATTACTCGGCAAAAGCGTATTTGTTCAACGGTGACTACGATGACGGAGCGGTCGGTTTTCGCCAAGCGATGCGGCGGGGCCTCAAGGTGGGAAACGTCGGCTGGATCGACTACGTCTGCTACCACGCGATGATTGGCGAGTGTCTTTACCAGACCGGCGAGTTTCACAATGCTCTGGCCCAATACAACTTCGCCATTGAGACACTGCTGCGTTATCCCCGATTTTTGACGATGATCAATACGCCCCTGAATGGAGCGATGGCTAAACAGCCGACTAGCATCCAGCCGACGTGGGGCCCTCGAACTCGTCGGGCCATGCTTTCCGGTTTGGACAGACATCTCCAGGCCGGAGTGCGAATGACCGGGTTCACGGCCGTGCCCGGTGGCGGTCAGGGTGTCAACTTGGACCAGCGAGTTATCTACTTGTTGGATGCTGGCGAGGTGACTCGTTGTGCCGCATTGGCTCTTTTTCGTCGTCGAGAATTAATGGGAGACGCGTGTGCGAAACATCCCTATACACAGACAATCCTCGCCACTCTGTCTACGGCGACGAACGTGTTACCAAACCACTGGACGCAGTCTTGGTACAATTGCATCTTGGGCATGGCATTGGCCAACGGCGGCGATGACAGTTCAGCAATCACCACATTGCAACAGTCACTCTTGATTGAAGGGCGTTTTGACCACCCGGCGACGCCGATTGCATTGATCGGTATTGGTCAACTCTTCATGGAAAAACGGGCCTACAAGCAAGCGGCTACGGCTTTTCTTGAAGCGACGTTTCCCGCGATCGAGTACCGGCAGTACATGACGACGGCGGATGCCTTTCATCGAGCCACGATGAATCACATCGCTCAACAATCCGGGCAGTCGTTCGACCCCGTGGTCGCTGCGACGATCTGGGCCAACCGCATCAATCGTTCGGATCATCTTCGAGCATCTCTGATCCTCGATGCGACGGATGCCACAATGGAAGTGACGGGCCCCAAGACATTGGCCACGATGCGAGACTGGGTAAAACAAGCCAACTTGCTCATGCGGAAGTCGCCGATGCTCGTCGGATTGCTCGGCCAACAAGCGTTGTACCACGAAACTCGCATCCTCATGCGACAAGGAAGAACTCGCGAGGGAAACGAAGTTTTTGCTCGACTGATGGCGCACAAACGGAAATCGTCGCTGTGGTTGTATCAAATCAGCTTGCTCGATGAAATGCTCTCTCAGGGGGTGATTTCTCCGCGAAAGGGATTCGATTTGTACCAACGCGTGTTACGTGTTCCCAACGCGGATGACTGGTTGCTGAGGCCGACCGAGTCGTTGACTGTACTGCTGTTGCCGAATTTCGGTTCCCTGGAACGCTGGTTCGAAATTGCGGTGAGACTCGAAAAATTTGAAGGCGCGATGATGATTGCCGATGAGATTCGTCGCCGTCGGTTTTTCGCCTCGTTGCCCTTTGGCGGACGCTTGCTTGGATTGAGATGGATCTTGGGTGCAAGCACTGCGGCGCTTGACAAGAACGGCCTTGCCGAACGTCAGTCGCTGATCGCCCGTTTTCCAATCTTGGGGAAATGGCAGATCGACGAAAGCGAGGTAAGACGATCGTTGGACGCCGGGCATTTGCTACCAACCGACGAAGAGGCGACGCGACAACAAGAATTGCTGAAGCAACTTGCCATTCTCGGAGTTAGCGGAGAGGCAACACTGCAACAGATTGCAGTTGAGCGGGTTCCCGCGTCGTTGGTCTTTCCGCCGCCCGCTCAGATCGACACAATCAAACGAGGATTAGGTCAACGACATTTAGTACTCTCTTTCTTCGTGACTTCGCGGGCCGTTTACGGATTCGCCCTGGACCATGGAAAATACGCCGCCTGGCGAATCGCCTCCCCCGCTAAGCTCCGCACAGAGATTGCTCTGATGCTTCGCGACATAGGGAACTATGGAAAGAACAACGAAATCGGCGAAAAGGCATTGCGATCCAATTGGCGTGAACCCGCCGCATCGTTGTTTGCAAAACTGACGAACAATTCCGGTACAGTTGATTGGTCCAAGTACGACGAGTTGGTCATTGTTCCCGATGGAATCCTCTGGTACTTACCGTTCGAGTTACTGCAGACTTCCGTCGATGACGAATTGCCGCTGCTGGCCCACGTGAAGATTCGTTACGCCCCGACGCTTTCGCTGGCCGTACCCAACGGTCGGCCATTACGAAATCAGGGTGACACCCTAATCGTCGTTGACGCGCTCTTCCCCGGCGACGACGAAGGACTTGAGGAACGTGGCGAACGATTGTCGAACACGGTTGATAATTCTTACTTGGCTCGGCAGCTCCCAGCGCCGTCGAGTGTGTTCGGGGCGCTGGTCGATCGCGCGGTGATCTATGCGGACCTTGATGCGCGGGGAACCGCTCTTCCGTTTCGATGGTCTCCATTTCGAATTGACGAGCGAACCAGTCTCGGTGATTGGATGGCCCTTCCCTGGGGTGCGCCGGACCAGTTGGTACTACCCGGCTTTCACACGAATGCTGAGTCCGGACTCAAAGCCCCCTCCAATGGGGACGAGGTTTTTCTTTCGGTCTGCGGACTGATGGCGTCCGGATCGCGATCGATCTTATTGAGCCGATGGCGAGTTGGTGGGAACTCTGCGGAACAATTGATCAGCGAGTACCTGCAGGAACTTCCCTATCGGTCGGCGCCGGCGGCCTGGCAGAGAAGTGTAGAACTGTTTCGATCAACCGAGTTGGACCCAATGAGTGAACCGCGGATTCAGCCCGGCGCCTGGAAACATGCGTTGAGCGCCGATCACCCGTTCTTCTGGTCCGGCTATATGCTGGTCGACGACGGCGGTAAGTTTGCCAAATAGCCCGCCGTTATTCTTCGCCCAATCCAAGTCGCGCGAGCCAACGACCACGTGTCGGCGCCGAATCCTCAGAGTCCGCGCTGGTCTGGGCGCGAGCCTTGTCTTCAAGATTGCGGAGCTGTTCCTGTTGGGCGGCTATCTCTCTCGAGATCTTGGCCCGTTCGATAGAGATTTCAATTTCGGCGGCGCGGAGCTTTTCCTCCCATTCCGTCTGTAACTTCGACAAGCGTTCTCGTTCCTGCCTGACCACATCACAATCTTCGAGAAGCGATTCGATCACTTTGCCGCCACCGGTCATTTCAAGCTGGTTCCGCAATCGCTCGATCTCACCGTCTTTTTCGGCGACGAGTTGATCGGTTTGAGCGACGATACGGTCGATCTTTCCGAGGTCGGGTTCTGTCAAGCCATCTTCCATCTCTAACTCGGCCATCATGCGTCGTTTTGCCGCTTCCCAGTCAAGGACGTCATCCTCGGCAGCGTTAGGCTCCGCTGCTGTTGTGCTGATTTCTTCCAACTGCGATTTGAGTTCCCGAATCTCGTCGCACGACATCTCGTACAGCTTTTGCAGATCCTGAATTTCTTTGGGGGCCGATGAATCCTGAAGTCGCGATTCCAACTCGGCGTTCAATTGTAACAACTGCTGATTCTCGGCTAGCAGGTCCGCTATCCTGGCCGATTCGTTACCCCCAAATTCCGTTGACACCTTTGCGGCTTGCCACTGAAGCCACTGGACGAGTTCGTCAGAAAGAGCATCGATCGCTTGATGAGAGGGCGCGAGTAGCTCCCGAACACGCGCGTTGATTTCGCCGGACTCGGTTGCAGGTGGAACGGGGGCGTTGTCCAGTGAGTTCATTAGGGGCCGGTTCGGTGAGAGTGATACAAGTCGCTACTCTCGGAATAGGTCACTACCGTTGGTTGTCAACTAATCAACCGATGGAATCGTCACAATCGGAGCAAAAAAAAGGTAGCTACGACGCGTTGTTACGGTTGATCAATGGCTAGGCACTTTTCGCGCCCGTCGCTTTCGATTTTCGTTCACCAGCGCGGGCCAATGCGACGAGAGTCGTGAAATTTCCCATCTGAACGATGGCACCCTCTTGGTTGACCAGTTCCCGCCGCCAAGTGACCATCCCGGATTTCCGGCCATGTGGTCGTTTTTCCTCGACCCGGGTTACCGCATGGACCGTATCTCCAACGTACATCGGGTTGCGGAATTGCCATTCCGTGATGGACACAAACGCCAGAGTACGTATGGCAGGGCACTGACTGGCAAGCCCGGCAACGAGCGATAACCCGAACAGACCGTGGGCAATCGGCCGGCCAAACGGCGATTCCCGAGCGTAGACGTGGTCGACATGCAGCGGGTCAAAGTCTCCCGTCAAACCGGCAAAACCCAAAATGTCGGACTCGAGGATCGTTCGCGATGGGCTGGTCCAATGGTCACCAACTTCAACGTCTTCAAAATGAAGATACTTCATGAGAACTCTTGTAGCGGGTGAGGCAGCCATGCGACTGCCAGTAGAATGTTCGGACCAGATGGGAGGTCATGGTTGGACGAGGGCTATTCGCGGAACTCAAAGACTCTCGCTAATTTGTTGGTTCTACCTTTTAAACCGTTTCCACGGCAACCGTCAATTTGGCGTCGCGAGGAAATCGTGGTATTTTTCTGGTCTTTATGGGCCATAAACCTTCACCATCTCACGTAATATCACGCTCGACTATGTTCTCGATTGACCAATACGAATTACTTGACTTCGGTGATGGTCGAAAGCTGGAACGGTTTGGTGCCGCGATTGTGGATAGGCCGTCCCCCCAAGCCGAGGTGAGTCGACGCCGGCCAGAACTGTGGGAATCCGTTGACTTACGGTACAACCGAGAACGAACTAATACACCGGATCAGCTCGCTTGGATAGGTGCCCCGCCGTCCGCCTGGCAAATTGGACATGAGGGGACCCGATTTGAGTTACAGCCAGCCCCGACCGGGCAAGTCGGGGTCTTTCCCGAGCAAGCCGAGAATTGGGACTGGCTTGACCAACAGATGGACCGCCTGGATGGTCGTGAACCGCGTGTGCTGAATCTGTTTGGCTACACCGGCGGCAGTACTTTGGCCGTGGCGGCAAAGTCGGCCGAGACTGTGCACATCGATGCATCCAAGCCGGTGGTCGAATGGGGACGCCGCAATGCAGTGCTCTCTCAGATGGGTGACTGTACCATCCGCTGGATTGTCGAAGACGCGACGAAGTTCGTACAACGGGAGGGTCGACGCGATCGTACCTACCACGGCATCGTCCTCGACCCTCCTTCGTTTGGCCGTGGACCAAACGGTGAAAACTGGCAGTTGTCGTCCAGCTTGCCCGATCTGTTGGCTCTCTGCGAGCCGCTGTTGCTTCCGGTTGGATTTCTGTTGGTGACGTGCCACACGACAGGTTTTGCCGCGGATGACCTTCACCGAATCGTAGCCCAACAGTTTCGCGGACGGCCGGGAACATTGCACTCGGCAGCTCTTCAACTGACAACGGCAGCAGGCGAGTCACTCGCCAGTGGTTTCTCGGTACGCTGGGAGGGGAGTTGAAACGGACAATGCGCATAAGCAATCCTAAAAACACTCGTGTGCAACGCACGATTCGATTGAGACATTCTCGTGAGCGGAAAAAGACCGGCTTGTTTGTGATTGATGGGCTGCGGGAAATTGAGCGGGCACAACAAGCCGGAGTGACCATCGAAGAGATTTATTGTCGTGTCGAACCGGACCCACCCCAAGCCACTCAGCAGTGGCTGCAGCGGGCGAGGCCAGAGCTTCCATGCGAGTGGATTGAAGTCGATAGCGGTGTTTTCTCTAAACTGCAGTACGGGGACCGTGACGATGGAGTCATCGCAGTGGCCAAGATCCAACGGACTTCGTTGGAAGACTTGATCGTATCCACCAACCCTTTTGTCGTGATTGCAGAGCAACTGCAAAAACCGGGAAATCTAGGCGCCCTGTTGAGAACTGCCGACGCAACGGGTGTCGAAGCAGTCTTGGTTGCCGATGCCGACGTCGACCTATTCAACCCAAACGTAATTCGGGCAAGCATGGGGGCGGCCTTCACGGTTCCCACTGTCAACGTGTCGGCAAGCGAAGCCAAGAGTTGGTGTGTCGAGCGAGGCATTGCCATCTATGCGGCCCGATTGGATGGTGACCAGTCCTACGAGTGCGGCGACTATTGCCCGCCGACCGCCCTCGCCTTGGGCAACGAGGCGAGGGGTCTCAGTTCAATTTGGCAGTCGGATGACATTGTGTCCGTGAGACTTCCCATGGATGGTTTTGTCGACAGTCTTAATGTGTCGGTCACCGCAGGCGTGCTGTTGTACGAAGTTCAGCGACAACGGAGGGCTGGCAGTTCGAGCTAGGCGGCTGTTGACGCGGCCTATTTCGCGGTGGTGCGCGAAAATAGGAGAACTGGGGGGCAAAATCCCGCTTGGGAGGACTTCACGAATCCGCTATACTCCGCGGCCCGTTTTGCCAAACAGGCAGTCCGTCACGTCGAGGAGTCTGTAGTGAAGTTTGAGTGCGTCAGTTTCTCCCAAGTTAGTTGGAGTGTACCACCGAGCGTCGGATCGTCGATGACCCGCGCGGTGTTGTCGTCTTGTTTGCTGTTTGTGCTCATCTGCACCGGGTGTGGTACGACTAAATCACAGCTGGCAACGCAACAGCTGCTCACATCTGACGCAATCGACCGCACGGTTGCCCAGATCGATTTTTCGGTGTTGAGCGGCCAGTCAGTCTACTTTGATCCTCAGTACATCGATGGGTTTAAACCGATTGGCTTCATTACGAACAAGTACATCATTAGCGCCTTACGCCAGCAGATGTTCGCGGCGAAGTGCATCGTGATGGAAACGCGAGACGAAGCCGACTACATCATCGAGGCTCGAGTTGGCGCGTTGGGCACGGACGAACACGACGTAACGTACGGTCTTCCGGCCAGTTCGATGCTGTCGACTGCGGCTGCAATCGTCTCCAGTTCGCCGGTGATTCCCACGATTCCCGAAGTCTCGATCGCTCGGCGACAAGAGCAGATGGGGGCGACCAAAATCAATGTGTTCGCCTATCACAGAGAGTCAAAAACACCCGTATGGCAATCCGGAAATAACACCGCAACCAGTTATGCGAAGTCGTTCTGGATTTTTGGTGCAGGTCCTTTTCAACGTGGCAGCATTTACGATGGAACGCGGTTTGCCGGTGCTCGACTGGCAACACCGTTCTCGCGAAAAAGCCGTATCGGTGTACCAATCGTCTCTTTGGACCAAGAGCATATCTTTTTTGAAAACGCGCCTAGTTCTCCGGTGGACGAAGCAAGAGTGGCCGAAGCAAGAGTGGACGATAACACCGAGCCGTCCGAGACGGAGAACGAGCCGACGTCGAACGAGTAGACTCAACGTCCTTACGGGTTGTTTGCCAGGAGATTTGAGCCGAAGGCGCTAGCCTCGGGTTATGCAAGAATACCGATCAGCCGCCTCGATCCGTTGTCGCGGCAACGATTCGATTTGGAGTAACCGTGGTTCACCCCGTTCATCCGGCTGCTTGGTCAGCTGAGAAACTCGCCAAAGCGGTGCAGGTTCGTTTTCGACGTGACCGAGGGCCGGGCGGCCAGAATCGCAACAAGGTGGAGACCGGCGTCATTGTGACGTTTACACCTTTGGGCATTCAGGCCTCGGCGACCGAACGTCGAACACAAGCCGAGAACCGTCGCGTGGCTCTCTTCAGGCTGCGGCTGCAGTTAGCATTGCAACATCGGTCCGAATACACCGAAATGTTGCCGTCCGGAATCTGGTGCGATCGCTTACGTGGCAAGCAAATTCAAGTGAATTCGTCGCATCAGGACTTCCCTGCTTTGTTGGCGGAAGCCTTGGATGTTATCGCGGGATCGGAGTGGAACATCCCGCTGGCTGCCGAGCGGTTGCGGGTATCCAATTCACAATTGATTCGATTGGTCAAGTCCCATCCACCGGCGCTCGTGAAGTTGAATCAAGAACTGGAGGACCGGGGTTTTTCTCCGCGGCGTTGAGCGATACAGGACTAGTCGCTTGCCGATAAAGAGATGCCGTTGTCACTTGCGGTGATCGCCAGCAGCCTGGGAACGGCCGTTTCGGCCCACGACTCAGGACTCGGGAATGCCGAAGCCTGATCGCCAAAACAACTGCGGAGCATATCCGTGTCGATAACTCCCGGATTAAAAGGCACAGCGCAAAGGTCGGCTGGCAACTCGGCGGCCAACGCTTTGGTGAGGCCTTCAATCGCAAACTTCGTGGCGCAATACGGAGCAACTTCCGGCGAAGTACTGTGTCCCCAAGTCGAGCTGAAATTTGCGATGACGCCTTCGCCCGCGTCGATCATGGCTGGTATGAATTCGGCCAACACGTGATGAACACCACAAATATTGATGTTGATGATGTCGGCAAACTCATTGGCAGGAACCTGCCATAATGGTGCGTTGGCGTTGATGATCGCCGCGTTGTTCAGCAGGAGATCAGGAGCTCCAAAATGGTCGACCGTCTGTTGACACCAGTCCCGCACGGCCAATTGGTCGGTCACATCAACTGCCTGGAAATGATGTGATGCACCATATTGGGTTTGCAAGTCGGCGGCCACCTCGACATCTCGACAGCAACCGCTGACTTGATGACCTAGCCGTACAAACTCTGCGACCATTGCTCGTCCCAGGCCTCGGCTGACACCCGTAATAGCAATTCGACGCGGCATCTGGGGCTTCCTTGGATTCGGGTTGAGGTTATGACTTGCAAACGCGGTGAACGCGTAGGTCATGGCAACCGTCGTATCTTGCCATTTCGAAGTAGATGAGCTGTTGGTCTGGAAAGTCCAGGACATCGAAGTACCGCACCGCCCCGTGACCATGTGGCGTGGTCATCCATGGGCCCGATTTAGTAACGCGATGAAAGGTTCGCATGTCGAAGCTGTAGGCGATGCCCAGTTGTTCTTCATAGTTTTCTTCGGCCGACGCCGAGCCATCATACAGAGCGAGCCACACGCCATCGCGGCGGTAAATCGTCCCGATGCGAGCACAATACCTGTCCCAGCCAGTCTCGGACGGTCCAAAGATCTCACCTTTCCATTGCCAGTCAATTCCGTCTTTACTGACCGCTAGGCCTGTGGCTGAGCGGATGAGACCTGTGTTGTAGGCATCCAGTGAACCGTGCAATTGACTCTGAGTCGAGGGTTTTGCGGCTGTCGCAAAGCTGACGATCATCTGCCACTGACCGCCGATCCGGAACAAGGCCGGATCCTTGACTCCCTCGACGCCCAGATCGGCCGCTGTGAAAACTGTGGTGCGTTGTGTGACGTCAAACTGTTCAATGGTGTCCGAGGTGCAAACGTCGATCCGCCAGCGGCCGTCGGCCGGATCGACGAAACTCAGATACAAGGCGAATTGTCCATTGTCCAATCGCCGCACCGCGGTGCGTTCGATGCTAGCCGTACCGAGTTGATCTTTGGTGCACGTCCAGATGGTTTCAAACTGCAAGCCATCCTGGCTGCGGGCAAGGTGCATCTCCGCGCCCCGATCCGGCTCGACACCACGCGGACGGCGGATGCGATACAGAAGGTAATATTGATCCGTTTGTGCATCGTAGAAGGCGCCGGGTGCCCCCACCCAATAACCCGATCCTTCACCTTCTGGACTGCGAACAACCGTTGCCTCGCTCGGATCGAAAAGACCGGGAAACGCCCAGTTTTGCGGGTCAAAACTCATCTGTTTGCGATCACTCGTTCAATGTTGCACTGGCGGATAATTACGCAGTTTATCCAAAATGCAATGGACGCATAGGCGGCGAGACAACCTTGTCTATTTTGAGGACTTGCGCTGCGATTCTACGCGGCGAAGGCAAGTGAGCCGACGGATTGTGCGAGCGAGTTTAAGAGACCAAGGGCGTAACCCAAAGCGTCTTTTTGAAAGTCCTTCCTGCTCCTGCACTAGAACGTCTCTTTGGATGGCAACTAGAACGGCCAGATCTTTGGGATCAACAGCATGGCGATGACACCCACCGTAATCGCCAACGGCAAACCCGTGCGGAGATAATCGGACGGTCGGTAACCGCCAGGACCCATGACCATCAGATTCGTCTGGTACCCGATCGGTGTCACAAACGAGAGTGAAGATCCAAGCGCTACGGCAATGATGAATGGCCGAGGGCTGACGTCGCCGGCCCACGCCAGGGACGCTGCCAACGGTATCATTATTGCTGCGACAGCGTTATTCGTGATCGTTTCGGTGAAGATGACTGTCAGAAGATAGAGCGCGAACAAGAGAAAGAAGGGGTGACTGCCATCGCCAAATACCTCGCCACCGATGGCGACCAACGACTCGGCAGACATGCGAGCGACGCCGCTGACATCGAGTGCCTTCCCAATTCCCAACGCCGCCGCAATGGTCAACAAGATCTGAATGTCGAGAGACGCGCGGGCGTCTGACAAGCGAACGCAACGAGTTAGGGCCATCAAGATGGCTGCCGTCAAGGCTGCGATGGCCGGCGAAGCAAAGCCACTCAGCGTATCTCTCGGTACGAAACTAGTCGCCGTCAGCCAAATGACCAAACCCAAGCCGATCAACGCGGCGACGGGCATCTTCTCGGCCCGCATCGGCGTTGCTTCCGCCACATCGCTCACTAGGTAGAACTCTCGGTTGTTGCGGTGCGTCGTGATGAATTCACCACGGGTTTGGAGCAACAATGTATCACCCGGTTCCAGGACGATGTCTCCGATTTTTCTCGTCACTCGATCACCACTGCGGTGAACCGCGAGGACAGCCGCGTTGTAACGCTGGCGGAAATTGGCGTCGCGGACATTGAGGCCGATCAGCGGCGAGGCACGCGACAAGACAACTTCGGTCATGTGTCTTTGCGGCTGAGGTTCGTATTCGTGGTCCGCTGCCGGGACGAGCCCTGGGATCCGCTCCAAGTCGACGATGGTGGCGACGATTCCTGTGAATACGAGCCGATCGCCGGCATGGAGGCGGTGGTGAGGCGTAACCGGCGTGATGATCTCGCCCTCTCGATCAATTTCGATCAAGAACAACCCAGGAAGGCTTCGTAATCCGGCTTCCTCAATTGTCTGGCCAATCAAACTGCAATCCACTTGTACCAGCATTTCAGCTAAATACTCGCGGCGATGTTCGTCGAATTGGCCGGCTACATCCTGGCGTCGAGGCAATAACTTCGGTCCGATCCACATCATGAACAGTGCGCCGGCCAACGCGCAGGGCAGCCCAATGTAGCCCAGTTCAAAGAACTCCAGCTCGCGGAGATTGGCCGCGAAACCGGACTCTTTCTGACTCAATCCGCCGCCCGCAGCTTGCCGGCTCGATTCGAAATTGTCACGCACTTCCGTCAATTGACCTTGCACGATGATTGTCGTGCTTGTGCCAATCAATGTGCAGACGCCACCCAGAATCGTCAGGTAGCTCAGTGGCAGGAGAAGTCGTGACGGGGAGATTCCTCGCCGCCGGCACCAATCCACGATGACGGGCAGCATCATCGCTACCACCGCCGTGTTGAGCAAAAAAGCCGAGGTGATCAGGATGCTGGGTATTAGGCGGGCCGTCGCCTGAGTTTCGGTCGTCGCCGTGCCCAACAGCCGGCGACCGACCCAGTCCAAAACACCGCTTGAACGCAACGCCGCGCTAACGACGAACAAGGATGCTACGGCGATCAACGCCGGGCTGGCAAATCCGGCCAACGCTTGGTCGGGAGTGACGACACCTGCGAGGGTCAGGACCACCAGACCGGCCAGAAACAGCAAATCGGTCGGCGTCCGCTTACGGATTTGTAGCACCAAGAACAATCCGGCGGTAACTCCACCAGCAACCCAGGGGTGCAGGAATTCGGGCAACATTACAACATCTTCAAAGGACTGATTGTCGTGTTTCGGCAGGTCTCGAGCGAGAATCGAGATGGTGAGGTGGTAGCTAGTTCACCAGCGAAAGTACATACCGATGTCACCGATTTTCCAACCGCGACGTGACCTTGCGGTGGTTTTCCGCTTTTAACAAGCGGCCGGAGGTCGACGAGCGGATGTTCTTAGACTATTTGGAAACTAGATGCTGCTTCCGGTTCACACATATATTCAGGCATCAGTATGCGTGGATGCGTTGTAACTGACATATTCCGAGCAAGTCATATAGCAGTTGCTAGCCGCGCGTCTGCGCCAGCAGGCCTCGATGTGGAATAAATCCCGTAGTTACCGCCCGGTATCTAATCGCATTTAGCCCGCCGTTCCGATAGCTCTTCTCAGACGATTTACTCTGCCCAGTTTGGCTACTTTCCAGAGCCAATTGAAGACTGGGTAGGACGTCGAATCAACCACTCTCGGGACGTTGTCGCTCCCTCGCAGCACCGGATGCTGATGCCGAATTTCAGGAGGAAAAAAATGAATCGCGCTCGTTACGCCCTCTCGTTACTTTTTGCAACTATCACTGGAAGTCTCCTTGCGGTAGGTACTTCTCACGGGCAATGTTGGATGGATGGTCGAATCGGACCACCCAACCTCGGGCTGTGTCCCATCGCGATCGACCTTGATCAAAGTCGGTCGTGTTACGTCGTGGGACCACCACTGCGTCCCGAGCATTTCCTTTCAGAGTACGACGAAGTTCATGACCATGCCGTTTACCACGGCGAGCCGGCTGTTGCTCTGCCGGCACTGGCAGACCCTGTTACCATCGACGTCACCATCGACGAGGTCGATGACGGATTCAATGCTGAAAACGCGGTCGAGAAAGAGAGTCGGCCGGATGACGAGTCCGGTAGCAGCGACGACGGCGACGAGTATTACGATGCGTACCACGATGACGACGACAACGGTGCTGGTGACGAGCAAGTAACCGAAACGGAGTCCGCCGTAAACGAGTCGGACAGTGAAGCGGTTGACGAGCGTGTGGCGGATGACGAGTCCGGCAACGAAGAGTATTACGACGACGGCGAGTACTACGATGCGGGGGGCAACGACGCTGCCACCGAGGACGAAGCTACCGAAACGGAGTCGGCTGGAAACGAGTCGGACACCGCTGAGGTGGTTGCGGAGGCTGGGGCGGATGATGAGTCCGGCAACGAAGAGTATTACGATGACGGCGAGTACTACGATGCTGGGGGCAACGACGCTGCCAGCGAGGACGAAGCTACCGAAACGGAGTCGGCTGGAAACGAGTCGGACACCGCTGAGGTGGTTGCGGAGGCTGGGGCGGATGATGAGTCCGGCAACGAATCGGTCGAGGAAGCTGATGGGGAGCCCGACAGGGGCGACGACGAGTACTGGAGTGATGACGAGTACTACGGCGACGACTGGGATACCGGCGCGTTCGACGAAGAGGAATCTCCCAGCCCGCCCAGCGACAACGGAGATGATCGCAATTCGCAGACCGAGAGTGAGTCGGACGATCAAGTTGCCCACGACACGTATTGGGAGTACGAGTACAACGGCGACGACTGGTATGCTGGGAAAGTCGACGAAGTGCCGATGGCTCCGGCGGTGCAGGATGACGCCAGCCTTACCGAGGCCAACGTTCCTCAGGTCCCGGTCGGCGAAGACCCGGCGGTTGAAGATCATGAAAACTGGGCCGACGAGGCTGGTATCACGGCTCTCGATAACGTCGACGCAAAACCGAGCGACGTCGACACGCAGGTGGTGGAATCGCCAGTGTCGGATGCTGACGACGACAAATGGACGGAAGAGGACTGGTACAATCATTACACGTTTTCGCCACCGAACCCGGCCGTTGTTGAACCGCTGGACATCGTCGGGACAGCTCATGGCGTTGTTCATGCCGCACGCGATGCCGTCATCAGTCCGTACCAGGTATCGAGAATTCTCTGTCTGACCTCGGACATTGGCGGTGATTTGTCGATGTTAGGTCGGCATCCGGCCATCGTCTCACTGGCGGAGAATTACTGCCAAATTCAGCGTAGCCGACTGGGGGCTGTGCCTCGTAACGTGGGACGATCAATCCTCCACCAAATGGCGTCAGGGCTGCGGGCCACGAGCCGGTCACTCGATTCGGCCGCTCAGCTGATCAACCACATGGCGGGTTCCGATGTTGAGATCGGCGGTGCCGCACGGCAGCGACGGTAGGAATCTGCGGTGGACCGTTGAGATAAACGAGAAAACAAGGAAGAGCACGGCGTCCCAACGCCGTGCTCTTTTTGTTAGTTCAGCGACGGAAATTGCGAATTACTGCCGACAACCGGATGGTTCATTCGATAACATTGGAGTAAGCCAGGTCCGTTGAGATACATTTGAGCCGAGGACTCATTGCCAGCCAAACGCGATATCTTCCCAAAAACACGTGGTAATCGTTGGGGTATCGGAGCCAAATTGCCTTTTTTGTGTGGTAAGGTACTGTTTGGCTGAATATAATGACCTGAGGTCCAGGAATCCCATTCGAGGATTGCTCGATAAAATAGGCAAGGCAGGGCTGATTTCGGAACAGAGAATTAGTCCTTTTCATTTACTTCTGTGTTTGGAGTTTAGAGTATGTCCCAACGCAGCTTCTTAGTGCCGGTGATGGCGCTGGTGCTGGCAAACACGGCAACGTTTGCGACAGCAGAAAAGCCTGTGAAACAATCAAGTCGTCTAGCCACTTTCGAGACGGCAGCGGGCGAGACCTATTTTGCGATGAGTCTACAGCCAGAGGTATCGACGAAACCGTCTGAAGGTCGAGATGTCATTGTGCTCGTCGACACTTCGGCGAGTCAGGTCGGCGAGTTTCGCCACGATTCGTTACAAGCACTTCAGACAATGTTGGTGAATTTGGATCCCAAGGATCGAATTCAACTATTGGCTGTTGATATTCGTGCAACAGAGATGCATGCGGGACTTCATGCGGCCAAGAGCATGGAGGTCGCAGCGGGGCTCAAAAAATTACAGGGTCGTGTTCCGTTGGGATCGACCGACTTGATTTCGGGTTTGGGCAATGCATTGGACCGTCTCAACGGGGATCGCCCAGGGGTGGTTCTTTATATTGGCGACGGGATCAGCAACGCCAGTCAAATGGAATCGCGTCAGTTCAAAGAGCTAGTGGAACGTTTCGTCGCCAAGCAGGTATCGATCACCAGTTTTGCGATTGGTCCACAACGAAATGCTCTCTCTCTGGCCGTTTTGGCCAACCACACCGGCGGCCGCGTGTTTTCAGACTCGATCGAAGCCAATGCCGACCATTTCGGTGTTCTGTTGGCGAAGTCGGTGCAGTCAAGTGTTTATTGGCCCACCGATGTGACGTATCCGAAGCATATACGAGTAACTTACCCTTCCAAATTGCCGCCGCTACGAGACGACCGAGACACGATCGTATTGGGCATGATGGATGATACAAGCGATGTAAATGTCAAATTGCAGGCATCGAGAATTCCGATGCAATGGACGGCGCGACCGGAACCATCGAGCCCGGATTTCGCTTTTCTACCGCAGATGATCTCCATCGCTAAACAGAACGATTTGCTACCGACAGTCGGTTCCGAGGGATTGCGTGAAGCAGCCCTTTCGCTGAGCAGGAATTCCCGCCAATTGGGAATGTTGGGACAACTCGCGTTGGCTCATGGCGACGTGGCAAGTGCCAAGACCGTGTTGGAAGCGGCGATCCGTCGCGATCCTAATAACGAAGCTGCTCAAAACGCTCTGTCAGCGACCAAACGCTTTGGCCCCAAAATTGCCGACGGCGAGCCGGTGTTACGTCTCGTTGCACAGGAGCAAGCGAACGAGGATCCGGCTGCTGGTTCGTTACTGGAAGAGTTCCAGCAAGCAGCTGGTGAAGAGCTAAAAGCGTTCGAGGATGTGAATGCGGTCCGCGAGCAACAAGTTCGCACGGAAGTCGAAAAGTCGATCCGTGACGCACGCCAACGGGCTGAGCGTGATGCAACGGGGTCCGAGAATGAACTGAAACTATTGTTGAATAGCGTGATGAACGTGCCCGACATTTCCTCCTCCACCAGAACTCAACTTCGACGTCACGTCGAAGCGGCATTGCGTTCGATAAGCACGCAAGCCATCGTCGAGCAAGACAACCGCGCTCAGGCCGAGCGACGCCGTTTGGCCGGTGAAGAGGCGATGCGAATTGCCGAAGACACATTGCGACGTGAAGAAACCGTCAAGCAGCTGATGGAGCAGTTTTCGGCCTTGATGGACGAAGGACGTTATTACGAAGCCGATACGGACGTTTCGACTCAGGTTCGTGAAATCTCTCCCAATCTGCCCGATGCGATGTCGGCTAGCTGGTCGGCTCGTTTCAATCGTCAAGTGGCCGGTATGGAACGTTTCCGTGAATTGCGTCATAAGAACTTTGCCGACGCGTTGTATGCAGTTGAAGAAGCTTTGATTCCGTTCCCTGACAAAGACCCGATCATCTATCCGTCGCCCGAGTTTTGGCAGGAAATCACTCGTAAGCGAGCCCGCTACAAGTCGCTCGACTTGGGTGGTGACAACGAGTCGGAACGCCGGATCTATGATGCGTTGGAACAGACGGCCAACTTGGAATTGCTGGACACCACTCTCGAAGAGCTGGCGGCCTACTTGTTTGATAATTTCAACATCCCCGCCATCGTTGACTTCAAATCGTTGGAAGAGGACGCCATTCCGCCAGATACGATGTTGACCTCGAACTTGGCTGGATTGCGACTCAAGTCAGCGCTGCGAATCGTGCTTCGAGAGCACGACCTGACGTTCATCGTAGACGATGAAGTGTTGCAGATTACGACAAAGACCAAAGCTGAAGAACGTCAGATTACTCGAGTTTACCAGGTTGGTGACTTGGTGATTGCACCTTCGAGTTCGTCGGGGGGTGGCATGATGGGCGGTGGTATGGGCGGTGGTATGGGCGGT
>DUDC01000092.1 GCA_012959465.1 Planctomycetaceae bacterium | reverse complement strand
TGGCGGTCAGGGTGGAGCAGGTGGCCGCGCCGGTGGCGGTCGAGGCGGCGGTGGAGCTGGCGGCCGAGGCGGCGATGGGGCACCGGGACGCGGGGGGCGATAGAACCACGCACCTATACCCTTTGCTGTCTGGGGTAACATTATCGGTAGCAATCAGGATCTTCAGTGGCCGCAGAGCAAACACTCTGCGGCTGCATTTGGATGTCTCTTCCGCACCTATACGCCGCTGAGAATATCTGGCTCGAAGCGCTTGGAGGAAACGAAGACCACTAACACCTGGAGACGTAGCTGGGAAGTTGCCTGGAAATCAAGAGGGCCCGGACGCGATTGCCACTCTTTCCGAGTTGCAGATAAAGTGGGAATACCTCACCGAGCAATGGAGTCGATATCTTGCGTCGCTCTCGCCAGACTGGGGTGCCAACATCTCCACAACCGATGAGCCCAGTTTCCAAACGAACGAGTGTTTGTCGTCGTACAATTCGGCATTCCAGGAACTCGCGTTCGACTCAGGCGTCGTCAATATTCTCCCCTTATCGTATGTTGCTCGGTGAATTACCGTTCGAGAATACGACACACAGTGTCGTCAGATGTTCGCTGCGACCCTCTCCTGCAGGTCAATTTGCCATCCTCTCCGGTGAACGCTCGAAAAATTCAAACCCAGAGATCCGAGGAGGCAGTACGGTCACTCCTCGGAGCATCGCCCGTGTTGAGGGTGCCCTCTTGCACAAGCACCATCACGTGACACTCCGACTCGGCATACGGCTTGTGTTCAACGGTTTTGGGGACGATCAGCATCTGGCCCTCGGTCAAGGTAACGGCCCCGTCGCGGAAGTCCATTCGCAGCTGACCTTTAAGGACGATAAACACTTCGTCCGTGTCGGGATGGCTGTGCCAGACAAAATCGCCTTCCAGTTTCGCCAGTTTGAATTGGTAGTCTTCGATCTGCGCGATGATCTTTGGCGACCACTGTTCCGTGATCAGTGCAAGCTTCTCAGAAAGATCGATGACCCCAGGTATCATTGCTTGATCCTCATCGTTCGGAAAGACCGATCGAATATCGGGCAAATCGATAAACAGATAAACAGAGGCCCGGTTGTCGCAGACCCGTCCCTCACGTCATTCAACTTCGATCGTAATGTCGCGAGTTAGTTCGTCGTCCACGCCTGGTAGAGCAATTCGAAAACGGATAATGAACGGATTGGACTCTTCAGGCAGTTTCAGATTGCCCTGCGCATAGTGAGCAGGTTCGTCGTCAGTCTCCGGTTCGTAGATAGTGGCGATTTCAGCGCCGACCGTTTCCATGCCATCCGCCGATACTAGGCTGTTAAATACCTTGGCGTCGGGAACAGCTTCGCCATCGCGAGTGATGGACACAGCCGGCTCAACGGCCTCGCCAGCGTGCCAGTGATCTCCATGGTGTCCGAGTTTCAAAACGAAACCATCGTGCTCGATGTCTTCTCCGACCCAGACCAATTCGTCCCCACCTTCATGTGAATGTGTAGGACCACCCTCAGTTGCTTCGGTGTTCACTGGTGGGCTTGTTTCGCCGCATCCGGCGACGAAGACTGTGATCAGGAAGAGGATTGCTGATATGGGCATTATGGAACGCATGACGAATGTCCTTGGCAGATGGTTTATCGTTGCCGCCAAGGCAAACGAAGCCTTGACCCACAATGGTGATCTTACAGCACGTCAGAGTGACGGTGTATCCGCTTCGACAAGTTCTACCACTTGCATATCGGAGAACCAACCCGCGGTGGCATGTAGCCACAGGCGCCAGCCTGTGGATTACGTGAACCACGTTTTATCCGGTCGCCGCGTACGCGGTGACGGCATGTGTCCTGCGAGGATTCGCAACGCGGTCGACACCGCGGTCCGTGCGATGAAACCCACGGAAAATATACTGGCGAAGCCAGTGCCACACATACGGGGTAAATCGACTACTCGATGTCGACTTTCTTGAAGGGTTTACCATATCGCACCAGCACTGTGCTGGCCTCGCCCTTTGTGTCGATGGTGACAATGTACAGGCGGTCGAACTCAGCTGATTCGACAATCGGCGGACCAGGTTCTCCACCCAGTAGCTTGACGGCGACAGGTGTCGACGTACTGTGACCGACCACCAAATGACGACCACCTGCCTCTCGCAGTTTTTTGACAAGCACCGATAGATCTTTAGGGTCGTACAATTCCACTGTCAATTTAAGACGGGCAGCGATCGGCGCGGCGGTATCTCGTGTGCGAATGTAGTCACTGCTGTGTACGTGTTCGATCTTGGCATCACGCAAGCCACTTGCTAGTTCTTCGGCGCGGGCCTTGCCGGCGGCGGATAGGTCTGGATCGCGACTCGCGTCCACTTTCTCAGCGTGACGTACGAGAAAGACGACTAGTGGCTGCTTCGCCTTCGTTTCCTCAGTCCGCGGTTGGCACGCCATGAGCAACGCTAGTGGACAGATCACGAGCCACCAATACTGCCAACGTTTCATGACAAAGTGTCCTCTTTCCCGAGTGCTAGAAGATCAGTTCGATGTACGGTGTTTCCAAACGCCTTCCCATGCCGGATCCGCCAGTGCGTTGTGAGCACCCTGGTTCTGAAAACCCGAGGTAGCGCCTTCAGCTCAAATCCATCGCAGCTTGGATTCGATCGTTGAAAGAGTGACGATCGTTTTTGAGATGGGCGAGGGCCGAGGTTGTCAACCGCGTGTTTGCCCTCGCAGAGCGGGCGAACTAGTCGGCCAGATCATCGAACCGATCGCCGCGGTTCGAGAACAAGAGCGGTACGTTCGCGAGGCCGATAGTTGGCATTGCATCACCAATTATCGGCCTTCGCGCACGGCCCTGGAATGGATCTATTGATCCACTCTATTGGATCTCGTATCCCTTCAAGTGGGAATTCTTCTCAGCAAAAGTCTGCAGCTGAGACTGATAGCCTTCTGCGTCCTCCACTTTGAAAGTGCAGACAAGGTTCTTTACGTCCGTCTTAATGTCAGTGACACCGTCGATCTTTGCCAAATCACCTCGAACCGAGGCGGCGCAGGCGCCTCAGACCATGTTCGGAACTTTGAGACTCACGAGCGTAAGGTCCGATGAGTCGTCAAGCTGTGCGTCTGTGGTTGTGTCTGTGGTTGTATCTTCTTCTGTGCCGCCACCATCATCATCACCACCACCGCCACATCCAATCCATGTTGTGGCCAGAAGTGCCGCCAACGCAATGGCGCTTAAACGCCAAACGCTAGAACCTCGCGAACGATTCTTCATGTTATTACACCTATTCTTAAATGTAGAAACTGAACAATACGACTAGGTCTTCCATGTCAGCCCAGGAACGAGTTGGTACGAGAATTATCGTCTAAATGGGCCTCGCTGGTTCTGCGAACCAAGGCACACTCGAATACTAACCCCTTACCAAACTCCTCGATTTCGAGGCAAGTTGAGTAACACAGAAGTTACCAGAAGCTATCATAACATATTGGTTTCACGTTGGGGAGATTGGTTCTCACGACTCCAATAAAGACAACTTTGCAAGGGCGTAACCTGGGGCGTGCGCGAGGGATGCCGCGAATTTCGTGTTCTTCCTCAAACACTCGCATCGATGACACAACCATGATTGCGAGTTACTGCACGGGGGCAAGTGAACTTGTTCCGGCGGGAAAATCTGACGCATTGGTCGTTGGCGTGTGCCGTCACTCCCTCGCAAAATGCTGGCGGCGGCTCGATCTCTGTATCTAGCGTTGGCCGGTCTTGCATCTGTTCGTAGCGAACGAATTTACAAGTGAATCCTGCGTGTTGTTTGCGGGCGAGAATGCCACAATAGCCTAGCGTTTCAAGTGCGTAGCTCTTCTCGTATTTGTTGCCACCGAGGATGTTCTTCAGTTCGTTGTCCAGCTTTGCTGCCGTTGCCGAGTCGTCAGCTGACAGGATGACTGCCAACAGGTGATTAATCCGTTCGTAGTCATCCGTTGACGGAATCGGGTGTTCCTCGTTGCGGAACAGTTCGAGGTCGAACGCCGCCGGCAGCGGTGTCGTAAATCCGCAGATTCCCGATTCGTTCAACTCGTACAAATGCTCGGCGAGATTGAACGCATCTTGTTTACCAGTGACGATCAGCTTGAAACTCGCACTCAGGCAATTCGAGCGGGAGCCGATGAAGTTGTCCTGAAGACCTCCGCAGCACACGAGTTGATCGATATCATTGTCCGGCTGGCAAACGAGATGCAAGTCGGCGCCGATCACGCGCAAGTAGAAGAACACGAGTTTGCGCACAACGCGACCGCACCATCTGCCGAGGCGGCCTTGTCTCGATGACGGCACTCTGCGTGACTCCGACTTGCGGCAACAGTACCCGCCTAGCGATCAGTCACGATCCACGATTTCGGCAGGGACAACCTCACTTGCGTCGCTAGACTTGGTTCCCTCCGCCAATTGGATCAGCACGTTGCTAGAGTTCGGTAGGATATCGATACCCGCTCCCGAGGCGAGCAAATTCTCGATCTCCATCACTTCCAGCACGGTATCCAGGACCTCCGAGTCCATACTGGCGATTTCGTTGAGAGCCGCCCCCACAATTTTGGGTCGAGCGGCGGAGGCTTCGGCCATCTTTTGGGAGACTCTGAAAGCCGTTTCACTCTTGATTAGTCCGACTCGGTTTTCTCCATCCTGTTTCATCGCGCTGGTGACCTGGACCAATCGCTTCACGACCTTCTCGGTGATGTTCTGAACCATGTGTCGGTCCGTAAATTCAACCTTGCGGATGTAGACGGAACCGAGGCGGTAACCCCACTGCTCGGACAATGGTGAAACGGTCTCGCGAACAGACCGGCTCAGGCTATGTCGGTCCTCGAGCATCGTTTCCATTTCGAGATTGCTAAGCGTCGAAATTGCGGAGCTGGTGACGTTGGCTTGCAGCGATCCTTCAGGATTGGCATTTTTAAAGAGATAGGAGACAGGATCATGGATCTGCATCTCGTACCAGATTCCGATGCCCATCGGTGTGCCCTCTTCGGAGTTTACCATTTGCGCTCGGAGGTAATACTGTCGAAGCGAAGTATCGACTTCATACCGCTTGCCAAAAAAGGGAATGAGTAGCGCCTTGGGACCAAAATAAGACAACGGAAACTGCAGTCCGGACTTTTCGATCTTGCCGATCACCTTACCAAACAGC
>DUDC01000091.1 GCA_012959465.1 Planctomycetaceae bacterium | reverse complement strand
GCGTCCAGATTGGGTGTCTTCGCGGCGGAATCGCCGTAACAACCCAACGCTGGCTTGAGATCGTCGACCAGGATGAGTAGGACGTTGGGTTTGTCAGCCGCGTGAACCGGTGACAAGAAAGAGGAGGCCGCGAACAGAATGGCGAGGAGTTTCTTCATGGGGACTACTGGGGCCTGAGGAGACGAGGTTGAACTGGTCATTGTAGCTGCAGGGCATCCCAGTCGGGCCGGCCCCAAAAGGCCGCCTCGTCGACGCGCCAAGCACGGCACGATGGCCATTGACTCACTAGTCGGGCAACGCATTGTGTTTTCCGCTACAGAATCTCGTTGATCTGGCGCTGACTGTGGGGAGTTGCGAGAGTCGAGTGCTTCAAGATTGTATAGAGTAACATCTAACCCCGGGGCTGCACTGGAGATTATCTACTCTTTGTACCGGCCTCTCCTTTCGGCTTGCGGAGATGTCGATTTCAAGTGCGGAGTTTATTCCGCCGGCCTGCTGTCGCGACTTGGTGAGCATTATTGGGTATGGAACTGCGGTGTCACGTCGATCAGCCAACTGTTGTGTGCTTGGTGGAGTCGCTCAGCTAGCTTGGGCTTTTCCTTCAAGTAATTTTTCCGCTCGGGTTGTTCGTCATCCAAATTGACCAACTGCTTTGGCTGGTTGCCCGAGCCGAGCAATTTCCATGATCCTTCCCGAATCGCCCAGTTTCTGGCCCAGCCCCAATGCATAGTCTCGTGCTGACTTGGTTCGCTGGCCGACGCGATGACCGGCAACACACTCTTGCCATCCAGTGGGACCTTGAGCCGATCGACGCCGCACAGTTCCAGCACGGTGGGAAACCAATCGGCGGCGATGATCGCTTGGTCGCGGACTTCGCCGCGCGGGAGTTTCGCTGGGTAACTGATGATCGCTGGAACTCGAATTCCGCCTTCGAGGAAACTGCCTTTGGCACCGATCCACTTCCCCGTGTTTCCGCCACCGCCGTTGGCGCTGTAGTAGTGCCCTTTTGGAAAGCCACTTGCGTGATCGTCCATATTGATTGAGCCGCCGTTCTCAACCGAGTGACCGTTGTCGCTCATGTAGATCACGATCGTGTTATTACGCAACTTGGTTTTTTCCAGCTTACCGACAATGCGGCCAATACGATCGTCAACTGTCGAAACCATAGCGGCATAGGATCGGCGCGGCATGGGAAGATCCTTGTAGTGATCGATAAACTGCTGATCTGCCTGTTCCGGATAGTGCGGAATATTGAAGGCGACATACAAGAAGAACGGCTCGTCGCGATGATCGTCGATGTAATTGACCGCTCGTTCGGTCATCAAATCCGGGAAATACTCACCGCGACGAAAAACTTCTTCCTTTTGTTCGTATAGATCGTGGAATCCCCGACCATGCAAGAAGTAGTGCCGGTGGTTGTCAATGAACCCACCAAGGTGTCCAAAGAACGTATCGAATCCTTGGTCCAATGGACCGTGCCCGTCGCGTGCTCCCAAGTGCCATTTGCCAAGTAAGGCAGTGTGATAGCCTCCGTCCTTGAGTGCCTCGGCCAACGTGACTTCCTGCTTCGGCAGATTGGTGCCCGTCGGATTGCCTTCGTTTTCCTTTCGTGAACCCTGTGTCCAGTTCACTATCCCGGACCGCTGCGGGTGTCGTCCCGTCAACAACAGGGCACGCGCAGGGCAACAAACGGCATGAGAGTAGGCCTGAGTAAATCGCACGCCGTTGCGAGCGAGTTTGTCGATCGCCGGAGTATACAGATCGGTCGACCCGTAACAATTCGCGTCCAGAGTCCCTTGATCATCGGTGAAAAAGATGACGACATTCGGTGGTTGCTCGGCTGCAGCGACAACGTCAGCAAGTAAACACACGAGAATCAAAGAGACAAAAAAACGCATGGCGAATGTGCTCTGGTAGGTGGGAACGCAAGGGCAAAGGCAACTTATTCTAGACATTCAGCCAAATCCACTGCATGGTGAGAATGCCGTTCGACCCCGAGTTCCGAAGGCGGTTTGTGAAGTTCAAATGCCGCGTTCCGATGAATTGAACGTACGGCATTCAAACGATGGCAATTGTAAGGTATTCTATTGCCTTCTCAACTGACCAACTCACTGATTTAACCCCAAAAGCATCTCACATGTCCGATCGAATTGTCCTGCGTACCGGCGAAGCGCTCGTTGCCGGCGGTCCTCCCTTCACTGCCGCGGAACCTGAAGTCGTTATTGGCGAACTGGACGGCCCCGTGGGCACGGCACTCGCGACGCTCACTGGTGATCAAAGTATGGGGCACTCGAAAGTGTTCGCGATTTTGAACACCGACATCCAGGTCCGCCCCGTCACTTTGTGCGTCAGCAAAGTCACGGTCAAGAACAAGCGTTACACCAATATCTTAATGGGAACTGTGCAAGCAGCGATCGCCAACGGAGTCTTGGATGCGGTTCGCGCCGGCGACTTGCCAAAAGACAGAGTGAACGACTTGGGCATTATTTGCAGCGTGTGGCTCAATCCCGGTGTCATTGACGACGACAATCTCGACCACAAGGCCCTGTTTGACATTCATCGCAAAGCAATGGCTCAAGCCATTCACAAGGCGATGAACAACGAACCGTCCATCGATTGGTTACTCGAAAATCAAGAGAAAATCGTCCACAAGTACTACCAAATGGGCTTGGACGGGAAAATCTGATCTCGTAAGCGGAATGGATTCAGCCGAACACCAACGTCGGCCACAGGAAAAGGCGACCGGCCATCGATCGGGTAACTGGCCTTTTCCATGCGTTCCGCGTACGACCGGGTTCGGCCTGTGGCTACATGCCATCGCGGCCTTCGCCGCGAGATTTGACCCGCGACGTCCCGGGACCACGAACGCGGCCCGCAGTTCGCGGCCGATAGACACCACGCCACCGACCCCTAGCCCCGCAACAATTCTCGAGTAGTCGTTGTTACCTTGGCTACGTCGTCACACGTCATCCGGATAAGTGTCGCCGGGAAACCGTGCTACACTGACTGCAATGGCACTGCTTAGCGAGCAGACGCGACCGCGATTAGGCTGGCGTAGCCACAGACATTTCATACGAGTCGCCGATGCGTTTCAATTCATCTGCCGTCAGTTCACTCTCTATTCTGTTTGCCTTAGCAACAACCGTCTTTGGTCAACCTGCGGACGATTCGGATTCCGTCTTCGGCATGACAAGCGTTCTCGAGGTGCATCTTCAGTTCACCCCGCAAGAATGGAAGAAGCTGCAGCCACGGGCCGACGTGAACTTGGATTTCGACGAAGCGCTCGAAGGCGTCATCGAAGACGCCATGGCTGGACGGAATTTCCATAGTGAGAAATCGTCGAGGCCAGGGATTGTCGGATACAGTGGAGTCGATCATCAATATGGAATGGCGAATGTCACGATCGACGACGAGACAGTCCACGGAGTAGGCGTGCGTTACAAAGGAAACGGGACCTTCTTTGCCGGACACGCAACACGAAAGTACTCGTTCAAGATCGACTTCCCCGAATTTCACGACGATCTGGAATTCCGGGGATTGAAGAAGATCAACCTGAACAATAGCGTGACGGACCCTTCCATGTTGCGAGAGGCGTTATCGTACGAACTGTTCCGAGAAGCGGGCGTGCCGGCTTCGCGAACCGGTTGGGCGAAAGTCTACCTGACCGTGGATGGCGAAACGGATCACAAGTATCTCGGTTTGTACCTCATGGTCGAACAGGTCGATAAGCGATTTCTCAAGCGTGTTTACGGCTCCTCGGAAGGCCTCCTGGTCAAGCCGAGCACGTTCGGTGCGTTTCGCTACTTTGGCGATGACTGGAAGAAATACGAGGCGGCCTATTTTCCGAAAACTGACCCTACACCTGAACAACAGCAGCGTTTGATCGAATTCGCGCGTCTCGTCCATACTGCCGACGACGCCAGGTTCAAAGTTGAGATTGAAGATTTCCTGGACACGGACGAGTTCCTATCCTTTCTGGCAGTGAACGTAATCCTGTCCAATATGGACAGTTTTCTTGGCGGCTCGCAAAATTACTACGCCTACCTGGAGCCGACGTCCAACAAGTTTCAGCTCCTGCCATGGGACCTGGACATCTCATTCGGCGCATTCGAAATGTTGGGCACGCCTGGCTCGCGCCGCGACCTGAGCATCGACCGTCCGCAGATAGGGGTCGGAAGCAATCGGCTGATTGAACGCATCCTCTCGATTTCCAAGTTCAAGCAAGCGTATCATGAGCGAATCGAGCAGTTGATGGAATCGATGTTTGAAGAGAAGAAGATGATTGCACAGATCGATCAGGCTGCCGACTTCGTCCGGCCACTGGTTGCGGAGAACGGTGTGCGGGCCGCCGAACGTTTCGAAGCGGAGCTCGCCGATTCACCACGCGGTTCACCTCACGCGCTGAAGTATTTTGTCCGCCAAAGAATCGCATCTGTCCGGAATCAGTTGGATGGCAAATCACAAGGTCAACATCACTCGTGGGAAAGTCCAGCGAAGGTCATGGAAAAGCTGGTCGGATTTGCCGCGGCCTTTTTGTTCGCCGGCATGCTCAACGCTGTCGCCTGGCTCTGGGCTTCGATTGCGGGGAGTCGTGACAGCACTCGCTGGGTGTTACTTAATATGTTTCTGTACCCGGTTGCACCGATCATTTATGGATTCCACAAACGCAAAGACATCGGTCGACCTGCGGCCATCATGGTCACATGCTCGTTTGCCTTGATGATCGTGGTGGTCGCGGCGATCATCGGGCTGTGGTGAGAATCTGCTCTCCTTAAGTGAACGACGTATAGCACCGAACTCAGCTCATCGTTTGATCCGGACAGGAGCCGCAGTTTCAGCAACTTGGCAAAATGAGTGACAATGGAGTGACCAATAGCTAAAATTCGGCTCGCAAGAATTAGCTGTCGGCGAGTTACGCCACAAACTTGCCCCCGAATAACACACAAGAGCAGACTTATGCAGACATCGTTCAACTCCCTGACGGCACTCTCGATCGTCTTGATCGTCTCGCCTCTCGCGCACGGAAATGCAGAGGGGACTGCCGAGCGACTGCTGCATCGCATGGAGACGAAATCCGCGACTGCCCCCGCCGTTGCTATCGTGTATGGTGGCGAAGTTGTGTTCACCAACGGGGACAGCAAGGAAACCTTCGATTACGCCGGTGGGTGGG
>DUDC01000090.1:28729-30523 GCA_012959465.1 Planctomycetaceae bacterium | reverse complement strand
TCGAATCCTGAAATGCAATCGGACTTGGAAACGTTGGTCGGGGCAAACGGGGGGATTGCGGCATTTAATCTTCGTGACAAGGATCAACTGGCGAGGCTCTTTACTCACTTGATCAGTCCCCGGTCTCTCGGTGGGGGATGGGACGTCGACAACAAGGGCGATGGAAAGTACGACAGCGTCTGGATCGACCCGCAGTTCCCCGTCATGTCGACCAAAGATGGCCGCCGTTACAAAGTGCTTGTCGCACCGTTAGTCGAGGGTTTAGGCGGTCGTGTCAACATGAACGCGGTCGCCAATTGGGCGCAGGTTTCCACGCGATACGACAACGACATCCCCAACCCGGCCCTAAAAATCCCCGGCGGCCCGATCAGGCTCACTCAGGGTCGCGGTTACGGCCCAGCCGAGATTAACATCAAGCCATTGCTAGGAAACGGCCTTAACGATACACAAAAGCGTCGGCTGATCGCCGAGCTGTTGATGAACAAATACGGGCTCGACCGCATGCCGGGAGCCCGCAGTCCAGGGACAGTCCCGTCCGGAGCGGACGTGTTGACGGACGACACGCTGATTCAATATTCGCATATTGGCATGCCGGCAAGGTTCGGCGCGCCGCCCAACAGCGGTACGAATTTTTACGGTGTGCGCTCGAACCCGAGCGCGTTCGGTACTCCTCCCGATGTGTTTGGTCGTGGGACAGTGGCGTTGACCTATGCCGGTCACCCGGTCTATCTAAACGCAGGTCTGCTTGACAACCTGAGGGACGAACTGGAATCGCTGTTCACAAATACCGAGCTGGTCAATTTGTTCGGTCAATGGCCGCTGGATATTCTCATTGACGAACGTACCGAGAACCCCTATCAGCTGGACTTGCTCTCTCAGAATGCGAACGACGATCCCTTCACGGTCTTCGATCTCGAACTGTTATTGCGCAAGGGAGACTTGGACGTTTCCACCCAGCGTAGCCGTCTCGCGCGGCTCGCATCTGTGAGCCACCTCGTCACATCTCATAGCTATGAAATCCCCTCGATGCAGAAGGTTCGCAACGGGAACAACCCCGTAACGTTGGCTCGCCTGATTCGAAGTCGAGTGAACACGGCCCTGCAGCAAGCTGCCGGCATGGGTGGCCCGCAGGTCACCGATGAACTGGTCGACAATGTCACGCGAAACATCTTGCCGTTCGAGTTGTACCGTGGCAATCGACTGAACCTGAATCGGCTGTTCGGCAACGGGCGAGACGATCAGGTGATCGACAGTGACGGAAACGTCGTCCGCGACCGCGACGGAATCGTCGACAACTACGGCGAGATTTTCGATCCCAACGTACCGACCAGTGAAACCGTCTACCGTTATTTTGGCACCGAGGTCAAACCGTACTACGCCGACACCATCGACCCTCGGATGGGTCGTCAGGTACTGGCGCGAAATCTTTACTGCCTGCTGATGGCTATCCTGCCGAACAACAACAATCTGCGCCCAGCGAACATGCCACGTCACCAGTGGCTGGCCCAATTGGCCGTGAATATGGTCGACTTTAGAGACGCCGACGCGACCTTCACGATCTTCGAGTACGACACGAACCCCTTCGACGGTTGGGATGTCGATGGCGATCTATCGACCACCGGCGAAGATGACCGGGCGTTTGTATTCGGAGCGGAGCATCCCGATTTGATGCTCACCGAGTCGGTTGCCCTACACGATCGACGTGTCAAGGACACGCCCTGGGACATCAGCATGCAGCTTCGGGATCGCACCGATCCAACGGCCAAAGACCGCGACTTGGATCAGTACCGCATC
>DUDC01000090.1:1654-28719 GCA_012959465.1 Planctomycetaceae bacterium | reverse complement strand
ATTAGACTAATGGAGAGAGCGGAGTAGCGGACCAAAAATATAACCACTTTCGTGGCGAAGATTTGTATTGTGAACTCTTCTGTGCGAGAAATCGGTTGAGCGAAGACGCTGTTGTCCCCGGCGACCTGTACGACCAGCAAACGGGAGCACTCGATATTGGCCGACTGAGCGGTCGGTACTTTGACAATAATGGTGACCCGCAGTTCGATCGTTCGACTGACGACACCGTCCGTCCGGTTTGGCGAGTCGTTGTCGCTGATCGACAAAAGTCCGTCGACATCCGACAGGCGAATGGTATTAGTCCCGCGTTGCTGATGATCAACGAAGGCGACATTGTTCGCGAAGTTTGGTTCACATCGGAAAATCCTCGCAACCTAGGCATTTCTGAGGCTCGAGCAGCGCGTATCTTCTACGCTTCTGCCGGCACGGGAATGTTCCCCGGACAGTATGCCGTCGTCGGCCCGCGGCCAGTGACACTTTTCGGATCCCAACGAGGTGGCCCGAGCCCACCTGCTCGGCCTCAGTACCGGCCTTCCGACTTTGGCGTCGATATGTCCGACCCACTGGCCGGAGTGTCAACTCAACGGCCGGCCGGCTTGCCGACAACGCCGCCACTCATGCCCGATCCGAACGGTGGAGCGAACGATGTACTCCGCGACACATTGCGCAGCGTTCCGATTGTGGTAGCCGCCAATGCGCCGGAAAACGTGGCTGGATGGGACATCGATGATCGTATCGGACTCAGTTTGACAGAACCGCTGCCCTACAGAGACGTCTACTATCGAAAGCCAACCAAGCGGCTGGACAATTCCTTCCCGCCCGATCCCGATAGCTACTTTCACTTTGGTGATCCCGTCACCATCATGAACGCGTTGCCCGACGTGCCGTTCGATCAAAGTCCGGTACCCGCGTCGTCGCCCCCCGGCTTCGATGCTGCTGACGCGCGTCCGCTGAGAACTCTCGGCATGCTCGGTACCAGAACGTACTCCGGTGCATACAACAACGCGGCCTACCTGCAACGGCTGGCTGACCCCTCGCAACCTTGGCACTCGCAAACCAATCCCTACATTACCGTCGATTCGATGGATTTAGACGTGACGGTCTTTAATGGGGAAGACAACAACCACAACGCGGGTTGGACCGGAAACTTTGACCAGTTCGCCAATGGCAACCCGATTACTACTCATGCCAATGTAGCCGCTATGGTGGCGGCGACCCGATTCCAGACGCGCATCAAGAGTGCACCAAACCAGAACATCTGGACGGCAAATACCGTTGCACCCGTAACGCACGACCGTCGCGCCGGAAACGACTATTTTGGCGTCGGGTTGTACAATTCACTCGGCTATCTCAACGACGATGGACAGAACCGCGCGCCGCCACCGGCCAAGGGGTTTGGCGCGCGGTATGGCGTCAACGACGCACAGATCCAGCCGCAATACTATGGCACGCCAAAGACCCGGCTCATTCCTTGGATTAGTTGGAACGACCGTCCGTACAATAGCACTCTTGAATTGTTGAGAGTTCCGACGAGTTCACCGGGACGCTTCCTTGTGGAGTTCGGATTTCAAAACTCATCCGGCAACCTGTACTCTGAACTGGCGGCCGAGTACCCGCACTTGTTGAATTGGTTTGCCGGAACAAACTCCGCTTCATTCGAAGACTTCTTGGAGTTTGTCGAAGTACCGTCACCATTTGTCAATTCGCACGAGTTGATCAGTCCAGGTGCCGTTCAAGTATCGGCGGATACTCACGACCCCAATAATGACGCGCAGTCGTTCATGTTCAACGACGCGTTCAGCTGGATGAGGCCTCCGTTTAATACAATATCCCGCTTCCGCAACCCAGGAAAAGTCAATTGGAACATGATGTCGGATGCGCGGGTCTGGCAGTCGTTGACCTGGAGTTTTCCAGACCCGAACACCAGCACGTCTTGGAATATTTGGAATTCGGTCAAGAACTCACGGCGCGGCTACGCGGCAGAGGCACGGTCTGACTTCGCGACGGTCGACATATTTACCGACCGGGTGAATTTCGATGGCAATCTCAACCCGGACTATCCAACCCAGTTCCACGGCGCTTTCAGTTCGGCGTTGACATCCACTCGGGATAGCACGAATTACGACCAAGCCAGAGATCCAAAAGACTTCACAATGCTCCGCCCGGATTCCGGTGGAACGAACCCGCAGTTCGACATCAATGCTGGGCAGGCGTACCGAAATACGAGTCGAAACCCGTACTTCCGCTACGAGGGCATGCAACGGCTGAAGAACCTCACCACCGACCAATCGAATGTTTACGCCGTTTGGATCACGTTGGGGTACTTTGAGGTGACGCCCAGGTTTGCCAATGCCAATTATCCCGACGGGTATCAGTTGGGACAAGAGCTCGGGGCGGATGACGGTTCCATCGAGCGACCACGTTACTTCTACATCATCGACCGTTCGATCCCCGTAGGTTACGCCCCCGGCAAGGACCAAAACGTCCGCAAGACCATTCAACTGAGTCGTCGCATCGATTGAGTCGATTGAGTCGATCGACCGTGTCCCATGTGGCGGATATCAGCCGGCACGCGTTAGCGTCCGGTTCTTTGCCACCGCCACACCTGTACCATTGACAGAAAAACCTGATGTGCCATTCCCACCATTCATCACAGCGACCGCAAGAACGCCAACAGGAGTCTCAACTCGCGATCGGCTAACGGCTCCGCTTGACCATGCCGGAATTTCTGTAGCACGTCGTCTAGCGAGGCGCCGCGACCGTCGTGAAAGAACGAGCTGCGTTGACTGACGCCCAGCAGCGAGGGTGGGTTGAATTCACGCGTGCCATCGTCACCATCATGTATGCCCACGTCGTAGAGGTGCTGCGAGGTGTAGAACGGCGGCGCGTGACAGTCAATGCAACCGTTGCGGCTGAAGACGGCCTTTCCCTGTGCGACATCCTCAGCAACGATCTCCTGCCGAGCGACGGCGATTCCGGGCGGCGGCCTCAGTGTGCCGAGGAATGCGGATAGGTCCTCGGCGTCACGTTTGACTAGTGGCTTGCCTCGCATCGTGGTCTTCACCGAACCTGTCACTTGATCAGTCAGGCGATGCATGCCGCCGTTCCAAGCCCAGGGAGCAGAATTGGCGACACCCAATAACGAGGGGATTCGTTTGGCGTGTCCATAATTTCCATCGGCCATGTTGTCGTTCAACTTACCATTGGCATGACCATCCGTGTGGCAACTGTGGCAGCTAAACCACCCATCTAAGGACAAACGCCCGTCGTAAAACAACCGCTCCCCACGCTCGACCTGCGTCAATGGGTCAGCTGCCGGTCGCAAACGGACGTGGTGCAACTTTTCTAGGTGAGCCAATGGCACAATGGTCAATCGGTGACTGAGAGTGCTCGCCACATAGATCTCATCTCGCGATTTGCTGTAAGCGACCGCTTGTGGGCGAAACCCGACATTACGACGGAGCAGCACTCCGTCGGCCGAGAGTCGCAAGCCCAATTGTCGAACACCGGTTAAGGCAACCGCAACACCACCCTTGGGCAGCGCCACCAGTGGGCCGGGATCGGCGGCTGCGTCTCCGGGCGTGCTTAGAGGATAAACTGTCTGCAACGATGCATCGCCACCGTCGAGTAAATCAGAATAGGTGATACGGCTGTAACGGCTAGTGATCACACCGCCCCAGAATATCGATTCGTGCTCGGTCGTCGCGGCGCCGTTCATCGATTGGTGCGAGACCAGCAGCTGACGCCGCTCGTCGTCAACCAACAATCCCCGCACATTGTGTGCGTTCATTTTTCCCAGATGAAGCAGCTTGCCGTCGGCATTTGCGATCGCGAACCGGCCCTGAAACGAATCGACAACCAACAGTAAGTGCTGCTGCCCGTCGTTGAACCAGCATTGGCAACGTGGAGCGAATGGCAGATCGATTGTGTTGGCCAAGCTCAACCCGGTTTCCGTGTCGAAATCGAACAGAACGACGCGTTGAGACCAGAGGCAGGTGGCGGAGACCAGTTGACGATCCGGGTGGAGGCCGAGATTTACAACGTAGGGCACTTTTTGACGCTGCGCGATCCGCCATTTCAATGGTTGCCGTTCGAGCAGCACGAGGCCCGTTTCCGGGTCGCTGGCCAGCCAGTGTTGGTCCCCGAGTGGTAGTAAATCGCTGAGTTGATCGGCAATTCGCTGACGGTGCATTACCTTTTTCTGCTTCGCATCAACCGTCAACAATTCCCCGCCTCGATCGGCCAGGAAGACCAGATCGCCCCGTGAGTGTACGGCAATCGGCCCGTGCGACTCAGACGCCGACGCCGTTGCCGTCGCGAATAACGAGACAACCACGATCGCTAATTGCGGGACGATCTCGGCTAATTTCATTGGAACCCTCTCTCCTGCCGGCATCTCCTGTCCACCTAGCGCCGAATTGTCATTGTACACCGCGGGGATATAATCAACATCTTCCACCGTACGGGACAGTGAGGTCAACATGTATACCGTAAGACGAATTGGTAGGCGTTGGCTCGCTCTGGCTGGAATCACTCTGGCGACGTTGACACAAAACAGCGTGGCAAACGACTATCGCCTCGAAGTTGGCAAACCTCACCCCGATTTCGTGTTGCCTGATATTGCCACCGGTGAGGCTCGTCGACTGAGCGATTTCCGTGGCCAAAAGGTGGTCCTGATACACTTTGCCTCCTGGTGAGCAGGTTGCCGTCGACACGTGCCAGTCTGGCACGAAGCACTCGTCGAATTGCGCAAACAAAACAAGGTCAAACTTGTTGGCGTCATCCAGGAGCAACATGGCGATCGCTGTCGATTGTTTGCGCAATGGAAAGGTTTTGACTGGCCGATACTCCAGGACAAAATCAACCTACTCGGGCTGCGAGCCGTTCCCAAGAGCATCGCAATTGATGAACACGGGATCGTGCGGAGCCTCAACCCGTCACCCAACTCGATTGAAGAATTTCTCAACCAAACATTCGCGGCACCTGACCGGGAACTGAGTGTTGTCGACATCCCCGACCTCAACCAACTTCGCGATGCAACTGACACCAACAATGCTACATCGTGGCGCGAGTTGGGAGATGCGTTGACAATCTGGCACGACGGCCGCCGAATCAGCGAAGCGATCGCAGCGTATCGTGAAGCTATTACGCTGAACCCAAAAGACGCCGAAGCCGCCTTCAGTATGGGGGTCGCACTCCGCCGTCGCTCTGAGAATCCACGAGGCCTACCGGGCGATTTCCAAAACGCCGTCAACGCGTGGAGCGATGCGTTGGACCTCGATCCGAATCATTACATCTATCGTCGGCGTATTGAACAATATGGTCCGCGTTTAGCCAAACCGTATCCTTTCTACGATTGGGTGGATACGGCCCGATCCGAGATTCAAGCGCGTGACGAAAAACCACATGAGTTAAAAGTGGAGCCGCGGGGCGCCGAGATTGCTCGACCAACGCGGCGATTCGTTTCGGAGACGCAAAATGTCGAGGATCCCGATCCCGATGGCCGCATCAATCGTGATAGGAATCGGATCCGTATCACACCGGTCGTCGTGCCGCCACGAATTCGGCCAGGTGCAGCGGTTCGAGCTCATATCGCCTTCGAGCCTCGACGTGGATCTCATTGGAACAATGAGGCGCAGCCCGTCCGGGTCTGGCTCGATCCACCCGCAGGCTGGACGTTGGAACGGAACCTGCTGACTCTGGCCCAGCCCAAAGACCCCGAGTCGAAAGAGATGCGAACGACGGAAGTCGAACTCCGCGCTCCAGCGACATTCGTCGGCGAAGCAATCATCACCGGGTATGCGCTGTACTTCGTCTGCGACGATGAGAACGGTACCTGCTACTTCATGCGCGGCGACCTGAAGTTCTCGGTCAAGGCAAAAAAGAAGTAGCGACCGCAATGCGTGGCACTGGCTCTGCCAGTGTTTTTGCGATGCTGGGCAACACGGGCAGAGCCAGTGCCACACATTCGCCTACTTCGTCTCACTGATCTGACTGTATCGCAACGAAAGTTGGTGGATCTTTTCGCCATCGATTGACCAGACGGAGTAGTCAATTTTTGGGTCATCAGGGGTCGTGTCCAATTCGACCAATCCGAAAGACTGCTTCTTGTTGTACGAAAAGATCGCTTGCTTCATCGTGGGATGAACGTGATTATTCGTAAGTCGTGACGAGTTAAACTCGTACAGCGGATACGCATCCTCTCGATCGATCTTCCAAGCGTCCGAACGATGACGATCGGCACTGATCAGCAAGACTCCGTCGATTTTGTTCTCAGAGAGGAAGTCGAATATCTCGGTCCGCTCGTCGCGAAATCCGTTCCAGGTATCCTTCGAGTCCCCTTTGGTACGATACTCCCAAGGAACCGGTGAGGCGACGACTTTGATGGCGGCAGATGAGCTCAGCAACGTGCGTTTCAGCCAGGCTTTTTGTACGGGCCCCAGCATGGTTTTTCCAGGACGGTGTCGGTAGTACCGACCGTCGAGCATGATGAAGTGAATGTTGCCAACCTGAAAATCGTACCAACACCCCGGTTGCCTTGCTCCGCCTCCATAGGCTGGGTTGACCCAGTTCTGTCGAAACACGTTCCAAACAGGGATCTTCCATACGGGCCGGTCGATGTCTGGGCCACCCGAGCAATCGTTGGTACCAAAATCGTGGTCATCCCAGATCGTGTAGACCGTCGTCATCGCTACCAGCTTTCGGTAGGGCAGAGACGACTGCCGACGATAGTAGCAGAACTTCTGCATCGTCGAACTCTGTGGATCGTCGCTATACATGTTGTCACCCAGCAGTAGCAAGGCATCGGGCTTGCGATCTCGAATCACCTGCCACATTTTCTCGTGACCTGTGACAAATCCCGCGCCACCACCAAAGGCAAAACGAAATTTGGTTGGTGATCCGTTGGGAACAAGAGTGCGAAAACGGCAAGTCAACGGAAGCTTGACAGTTTCGCCATCAATAACGAACGTGCAGGTATACTCGCTGTCGGCACGCAAGCCTGCCAGCTTCACAACGCCCGTAAAGTCGCCTTCCTGATGGGTCATCGTTTCTCCGCGGCAAGCCTCAGCACCGTCGTGCATTGCGATCACCTGAACAGTACATGCACTGGCCGTTCGCAACCAGATTTTCGCTGAGTTCGACGTGACCGATCCTACCATCGGACCCTGTGTCGGTTGTTGACCGTTTCTATTTAACAGCTTCTGGAAAGTGCCAAGTTTCCGCAACGGTTCGAGCAGCTCATGCGAGTCGGCGACGACGCGGCCGAGGGGAACGTCCATTCGCAAGGCGGTCTGCAGTAACTTAATTGACTCGTCCAGCTTGCCTTGTTGGGCCAGTGCGATGGATCGCTGGTACACCCACTCACCGTCTGATGGGAATTTTTCCATACGAGCGATGAGTACCTCAACCGCCTCGTCGAGTTTTCCATGGCGAATCAAATTGCGTGAGACCTTGTAGTCGTGCTGTGCATGCACGCGCATCGACGAACCGAGAAGCACGGAGACGAGTACAGCCAGTTTCAGCCCGCGGGAATTGTGAATCACTGATCTGCCATTTTCGTGCGTGAAGGGAAGGAAAGAGGCGAAACGAAAGCTCCGACAAGTCGGAGCACTCCAAAAGAAAGACAATTCGCCCTACTCCGGCAGTGCGCCATCGGAGGTCAACGCGAACACAAATCGATTCTCTCCATCGACCGTGACTTCGCGAAACATCTGGGACGATTGGTTGTAATTGATATGGCACCGCTCGGTTGTGTCAGGGACCGGCGGATCGGAATACGGATCGCCGTCAGCGAATGTTGAAAACGTGACTTTATAACGTCCGGCAACAACCGTTTCGTCTCGTCCATCGCCGATTAACTCAAAGTTGCCGCTCTCGTCTGTGGTTGCCGACGCAAATGGAGCGTTTTCGCCTTGCCCAACAAAGGCGATGTCCGCGCCAACGAACGGAGCTCCATCAAGGGTTACGCTGCCGCCCACCGTGCCGCCTTTTTCTGCTTTGGTGGAGCATCCGATTAGTCCGATCGCCACGAGCAAACAAGACATACCGCAGCGAAGTTGACCCCACTGTTTCCTACTAAACGAATCTGGAATACGCAGCCGATTTATTGCGTTCCAACAATGATTTGGGATCAATCCAAAGAACATAAGTTCGTCTCCGAAAATATTTGTGGACAGTCGCCTGCGTTTACGTTCCAATGCTCACTGTTGGGGTTGGGACACATCGTCGTTTGATTCTCAGTTTTTTGTCCTCCCTAGTCTACTCGCTTCACAAGGGAACGCCATGCACAACCGTAACCGTCGAGCATTTACATTGGTCGAGTTGTTGGTGGTCATTGCAATTATTGGAGTCTTGGTAGCATTGCTGTTGCCGGCCGTTCAAGCGGCGCGTGAGGCTGCCCGACGTACCTCGTGCATGAACAATCTCAAACAGCTGGGCATCGCGATTCAAAACTACCACGATTCGACAGGGAAGCTCCCTCTCCAGAACCTAGCTAATCCGGCCAAGGGTTGGGGTTACTTCTTGCTACCGTTCATCGAACACCAAACTCTGTCCGATCGATACGAAAGCGAATTGGCTTGGACGCATATCCGAAATCAACCGGCCATTACGACCTTCGTTGACACCTACATGTGCGCCTCAGCACCTGGGCACCGCGGCGGGCGAATGGACAACATTGGCCGCGGTAGAAAAGCGGCAGCTTCCGATTACGCTCCGCCCGGCTCCGTCTCACTGACACCGATTCGAGCTGGTCTAATCTTCCCCGCTCCGGGCAACACTGGTGGGTCCATCGTTCCCAGAGGAAATTTAAACTTGAAGCTTCGAGACCTCATAGATGGGACGTCAACGACCATCGGCTACGTCGAGGATTCCGGCCGTCCGCAGCATTGGATTGTCGGTCGGAAACGAGGACCAAATAATAGCACTCCCGGTGGAGGGAATTTATCGGTCAGACGTGGACGAGTTCGAGGGGCCGGCTGGGCAGATACGGCCGCCGGCATCCCCCTTCACGGCTTCACAAAGAACGGTCGCCGAGCCCCAGGTCCGTGTCCAATAAACTGCACGAACAACAACGAAGCATTCAGTTTTCACCCAGGTGGTGTTCAAGCGGCGATGTGCGATGGTTCAGTTCAGTTCCTCCACCAGAACATGTCGATGAACGTCTATGCAGCATTGATCACTCGAGCGGGCACCGAGCCGATCACCACCGGGATCTTCAAAATGAGGTAGCGGCAGCAAAAGAAGAACAGAATTTGCAGCTCCCTCGCGGAGAACTGTCATCGGCCGGCACGGACCAAGTCAACGACTAACGGCAGATGATCCGAGCTGGTCGCCCGCCCTGCCTGGCGAGCTTTCACCAGCCAGTGATCGGAAACAAATGCATGATCGATGGGCATCTGCAAGAACGGATTACCTCGGGGCCATGTACGAGCGAACCCAATGCCTCGCTGCGTATCGCGGAGGCATGATTGCGACGCGAAACGATCGAAAAAGTATGACCATGGTGTCGTGTTGAAGTCACCAATGACGATCGTAGGTTCCGTCATTCTCTTTGCCAAAGCGGCTAACTCTGAAAGCTGCCGGTTGCGAATATTCCAGCGACGAACCGATACGGGCGAGAAAGGATGGGCTCCGAGCACGCGTATTCCCTCGCCTCGATACGAAACAACGACATTAGCAACCAGTGCCCCGTCGGAGAGTTCACCCACTTCGCTCGAAAGCAGGGGATGTTTGCTCAATACCACGATCCCCTGACCCGGCTTGCGAACAGCGTGGGCTTGATGAGGAAACAGGTCTCGAAGTCCAGTGGAGAACCGCCGCGCCATCTCCGGCCGCACCTCACAGCAAACGGCGATGTCAGGATCGGCCTCTCTCAGGAACCGAAGAACGTCGGCTCGATCATCGTTACGAGCCCAAATGTTGTAGCCCACGATGCGGAGGTGAGGCGCAGCGGGCGCACAGACGTCAGCCGGTTGTAGCCACCATGTGAAAGAAGGTGCCGCCGAGAGCAGTGCGACTCCGACCATCGCAGCGGCAAGTGCCGGTCGTCGGAGGCGCATCAGCCCGACTGACCAAATCATTCCAGCAGCGGCAAGTTGCAACGGGAAACCCGACAGAACATCGAAACACCACGCCCAGCGACTGAACCGCGGCAATATGCTGACCACAATCATTACAACCGTAACGACGGAGACGACGCGACTGTTTTGACGTTGCTCGCGTGCTTCCGAGTTGTCCTCTGTAGCGGTCGTATGGTCTGAAGCAATCAAGGTGAGTTGTCAATCATGGTGTCGATAGTGCAAAAATTCCACGGAAGTTCTGACGGCAGCAAGCGGAGTATTGCAACGGTAAATCGAGTGGTTTGGAAACGGTGACCTATGATTTTGTAACGCATACCAACACTACGTTACCTTCCGATTTTCGCCAAGTTCCACTGGCCGTATTGGCTTACAGAACGCCGTTCCCTCCCGCCTGGTTAGGAAATGCTGAAGAGTCGATTCGCATCGTTCTTGTCGCGCCTTAGAACACCCAGCACACGGCTGTTGTACAGCCTGGCGGTTCTATGCATTCTGGCGTGGTGCGGCGAACGCGTGTCACTGAACCATGCCGACCCGGATCTATGGGGACATGTCCAATTTGGCCGAGATGTGCTTCGCGACGGCTCGATCGCAGCGACAACAACGTATTCGTACACCGCGAACGGCTACCGCTGGATAAACCACGAGAATCTATCCGAGATCTCGTTCGCCATTTCGGAACGACTCGGTGGCATCACCACGCTGCTCATGATCAAGTTCGCGTTGGGCATCGGAGCATTAGCGATAATGCTCCGTGTGATGGAGCGGCAGCACGTCGGATTGTTGTCGCGTGGAGCTATTCTGTTGCTGGTCGCGTACAACCTGTTCCAACATTGGAACATGCGTCCGCAATTGGCCAGCTATTCTAGCTACGTTTTGATGTTGGCATTGTTGCACTGGTGCTTCCAAGGATGGCAGGGACGGTGGTACTTCGCTCGCGCCCCGAGCGAGATCAGCTATTCTTCAAAGAGATTGCGTTACCTGTGGGGCTTGCCCGTACTGATGTTCATGTGGGCAAATTCGCATGGTGGTTTTATTGCCGGGTATGCTGTGCTGGTCGCCTATTTGTTCGGCCGCTCGTGCGAGGCCTTCTGGGTACGCGGCAACGGATCTTGGCCGCTACAACGACGATTGATCATGATGGTGTTGGCCTCTGGATTGGCAACGTTGGTCAATCCCTATGGTCCCCGGCTTCACATCTGGCTGCTTGGGTCGTTGGGCAGACCGCGCCCGGAGATCATGGAGTGGCTGCCGGCTACATTGGCTGGCCCAATGTCTCTTCCGTACTGGTTGATGGCCGCCTTTTGCCTGCTTACACTATTGGCCTCCCGGCGCAGTCGCGACGCGACGCATCTACTCATTTTATCAGCGACCGCATGGCAAGCATTCTTGCATCAGCGTCATGCTGCGTTCTTCGCCATTGCCTGCGGCTTTTATCTGGGTCCACATCTCGATTCAGTCGTTCGCAGCTTCGACATCGAAGGTAGGTGTCAACGCCTTTTTTCAAGATCGAGACCGATCAGTCGTTGGGCGCTGGCGATCGTTTTGTTTTCGATGCTCGGATACGAAAGCTATCGTATCGGCTCTCGTCTGGTCGATATGCCAGTCCCCTACGATCGCTATCCGTGCGCCGCCTTGCAGTTCATGGCCGATCATGACATGCATGGAAACATGGTTGTCCCGTATCGCTGGTCGCAATACGTCATCGCCGCATTCGGCGATCCCAGCGGACCCGTCCATGTAAAGGTGGCCTTTGATGGGAGATACCGAACATGCTACCCCCAGGCGCTGGTCGACTCGTACTTCGACTTCGCCTTCGGCATCAATGGTGCGCTACCACGATACCGAGATCCAGCATCGCCACCTTACGACCCGCTGAGAATTCTCAATTACGCGCCGCCGGGAGAATCGCCACCGAACATTGTGATGGTCAACGTAAAGCAGCCGCATAGCGTCGAAATGATGGAGTCCGTGACCGATGAATGGGTCGTCGTTTTCGAGAACGGCGCATGTCAACTCTGGGCGCGACGAGCCGTTTTCGATTCTCCGCAGAGCGACCGGTACGTTCCGCCACTGGCAAGAGTACATCGTGAGCAACCACTTCCCGGTCATGTCAATTGGCCTGGCCTGCCCGTTTTCCATCGACCGAACATGAATGTGCGGAACGCCGTATTGCAAGCATCGGAAGTTTCAACAGAGTAATCACCTCTTGCAGTGAAGCGTGTCGATTCAATGCAAACATCACCCCTAGAATCACCGATGACCATTACCGAAACAAGAACGCACCGTGAACAACGGCAGAATTCGAACGCCGACGATTTTTCTCTTGATGACTCGACTTTGAAGCTCAGTGATTTGCTTCCGGTGGAGGAGGATCCAGTCGGCTGCACTCTGCCGCGAGAAATTCGCAGCGTCACGTGCAACCGCTTCCTCTGCGAGCCGATCATTAACCTACAGATGGAATTGCGTGCGGACTCGGCCTCGCAGTGTTTGGCAATCTCGATCGACGAAGACGAGAGCGTGCAGCGGTTCGCCATTTTGAGTCATCGGATGGAAGCGGCAAAATGAGTCCAGCGGCCCGTTCCAGGCAATTCCACCGAACACCCCCCATTTTGCCGGGAGGGTGGAAATCGTTGAGCGAGTTGCGCAAACTGGTGGAATACTAAAAGTGCTTTCGACAACAAGAGATACAACGACATGAGACGCCGTAAATTTGCCTTGATCCTGGGGATCGTTGTCTGTTTTTGCGAGTTCGGGGGAAGCAGTGTTGACGCCCAACCGTTCCCCAACAAGAAGTATGGGCAAGACGACGCCTTCCGCCAATTGGAAGAGCTCCTTCCCACAGCGAATGCCGAGCGAGCTGCGTCTGGGGCACCAGGTCAATGGTATTGGCAACAGGAAGCGGACTACGTCATCGACGTCGAATTGGATGACGAAAAACAACACATCCGCGGCCGTGAGACCATCACGTACCACAACCACTCGCCGCACTCGCTGAAGTACCTTTGGCTGCAGTTAGATGCGAATATATTCACTCCCGATTCCGACGCAGTAACGACAAGGACGGCTCCCAGCTTAAACGATCGGATCAGCTACCGAGGTCTTAAGTCGATGCAGCTTCGGGAGACTTTCGACGGCGGCGTGAAAATCGAACGCGTTACCGACGGCAGGGATCAGGACCTTCCGTACACGGTTGTAAAGACGATGATGCGGGTCGATCTGCCCAAGCCTCTGGTATCGGGTGAATCGATGGTCTTCAAGGTCGCCTGGAATTACGCGATCAACCATTCAAAGTTCGTCTCTGGACGTACTGGCTGCGAGTACTTCAGCGACGATAAGAACTATATCTATGAAATCGCACAGTGGTTTCCGCGAATGGTCGCCTACACCGATGTGAATGGTTGGCAACACAAACAGTTCGTCGGTCGCGGCGAGTTTACGCTTGAGTTTGGCGATTATCTAGTGCGGATCACCGTCCCCGAAGACCACATTGTGGGCGCGACAGGTGAGCTCATGAATGGTAGCCAGGTGCTGACAGAGCAACAGCAAACTCGCTTCAAAGAAGCGAGCACTGCCGCCGAGCCGATGTACATTGTGACTCCCGAAGAAGCGAAAGCGAACGAAAGCCACACACCCGAGGGTAAGAAGACGTGGATTTTCCAGGCCAAGAACGTACGTGACTTCGCGTTCGCTTCGTCACGAAAGTTCATTTGGGATGCTCAAGGCCATTCCGTCGGCGGCAGAAAAGTCATGGCCATGTCCTATTATCCCAAGGAAGGCGAGCCCTTGTGGAGCAAGTACTCCACGCACGCCATTATTCACACACTTAACGTTTACTCGAAGTTTACATTCGACTATCCCTATCCGGTCGCCATCTCAGTGAACGGCCCGGTCTACGGCATGGAATACCCGATGATCTGCTTCAATGGGCCGCGACCATTGAAGGACGGCACGTATTCCAAGCAGACCAAGTATGCGTTGATCTCGGTCATCATCCACGAAGTGGGTCACAATTATTTCCCAATGATCGTCAATAGCGACGAGCGACAATGGACGTGGATGGACGAGGGGCTGAATACTTTCTTGCAGTACCTTGCCGAACAGGAATGGGAGGAAAAGTACCCGTCACGACGCGGCGAGCCGAAAGACATTGTCGGCTACATGAAGAGTAGTTCCCAAGTTCCGATCATGACAAACTCAGAATCGATCTTACAGTTCGGCCCCAACGGCTATTCCAAACCGGCCACTGCGTTGAACATTCTTCGAGAGACCATTTTGGGCCGTGAGTTGTTCGATTTTGCTTTTCGCGAGTACTCCCAACGGTGGATGTTCAAGCGACCGATGCCAGCCGACTTCTTCCGAACGATGGAAGACGCATCCAGCATCGATCTCGATTGGTTTTGGAGAGGTTGGTTCTACACAACGGCTCATACAGATTTGGCGATCGATGGCGTCAGCGTCAAGACGATCAGCAAGGGCGATCCCCGAGAAACGAAGGCGCAGCGCCGCAAGGATCAGGATGACCAGCCGGTCACACTCTCCAAAGAGAGAAACAAGGACCTGCCCAAACGAGTCGACCAGTTTCCGGACCTCAAGGATTTTTACAATAGCTACGATCCATTGATCGTCACGGATGCAGAGAAAAAGGCCTATGAGAAGCGACTCAAAGGACTGACAGAAGAACAAAAGAAAATGCTCGCGGACGAGAGCCATTTTTATGTCATCAAGTTCCGCAATCACGGCGGGCTCGTCATGCCTTTGATCGTCGAGTTAGAGACGATTGATGGGACGAAGAAAGAGTATCGAATACCGTCCGAGATTTGGCGGCGCAACAATGAGACTGTTTCGAAGATGTTCATCACCGACCAGCCGTTGAAGCGAATTGTGCTCGACCCACATCTAGAAACAGCAGATATTGATCGCAGTAACAACGTTTTCCCTCCAGAGATCCCCAAATCGCGTTTCCAATTGTTCAAGGAACGCACTGGCGGCGGAAGCAACGATATGCAACGAGCACGCCGCGCCGCGCAAGCGAAAGAAGACGCTCGAAAGAAGCAGGAAGCGAAGGAAAAAGAAGAAGCTAAAAAGAAGCAAGAGGCAGAGGCGAAAGCAAAGGAAGACGAGCAAAAGAAAAAAGAGGCAGAGACCAAGGCCAAAGCCGAGGCGGACAAGAAGCGAGATGCCGATGCTAAGGCAGACGCGAAAGCAACAACGGAAAAGAAGGACAGCCAGGCGGGAAAATGATGAACTTTCAAGCAACAATCGCTCGTTGGCGTCCAGTGATAGCTATCGCCGTCGCACTCGTATCGGCGTTTGCGTCCCACTCCGCGCTTGCCCACCCGGCTCACTCGACCTATGCCGAGGCCGAATGGAACCGTGAATCGCAACGAATCGAGGTAGCCTACCAACTGCGATCCTACGACCTCGAACAGGCTTTGGGAGCTTTCTACGGTCGCCCATTCGACTTGGAAAAAACCGACGAATTGGACAAGGCGCTGACCGGGTACTTTTCCAAGCACTTTTTCCTCGAGTGGGAGTCCTCAGATAAGGACTCTAAAGAACAGGGAGCAGTGCCTGCTCAACAACCGATGAATCGATCTGTGATTCATTGGATCGGAAGTGAATTTAACGCCAAAGTGGCGTGGGTCTATTTCGAATTGGAAATCGACGGCACACCGGATGGCAAAAAGATGGTTAACCTCGTCCTTCTTGACCTACTGGAACAGCAAACAAACGTGGTTGAGTTGGGTATTGGACATCGCCATCTGACGCTACAATTCGACGAAGAGAACCCTGAACGACTCGTCCAGGAAGCAACGGGGAAGCGGCGGTTACTCCCCAGACTGCGGCCACGATAACCCTGTGTGATACCACCCCATGCACATCGGCCTGTTTGTCCCTTGCTACGTCGACCAACTGTATCCTCAGGTGGGTCTGGCGACGGTCGAAATCCTGGAAAAGTGCGGCGTTGCACAGATCAGCTTCCCCGAGCAGCAAACCTGTTGTGGCCAACCGATGGCCAATACGGGATGTACTGATCAGACACGGCCGTTAGCGCTGCAAATGGCTGATACGTTTCGACCCTTCGATTACGTCGTCAGTCCCTCGGGCAGTTGTGTCGCGATGGTCCGCCACCACTACGAAGAGTATTTCGAAGACAAACAACAGCTCGAAAACCTGACTTCGAAAACATTCGAGCTTTGCGAGTTCCTCACCGATGTGCTCAAGGTCTCATCATTCCAGGGCAGCTATCCCCGCCGCGTTGGACTGCACCAGAGCTGTCACGGCCTCCGAGAGCTACGTTTGGGCTCGTCATCAGAGATCATCGGAAAGTCGTACAACAAAACTCGTCAACTGCTCGCCGGCTTGGATGGAATCGACTTGGTCACATTGAGTCGAGTCGACGAGTGTTGTGGTTTCGGCGGAACGTTTGCTGTCAATGAAGAGGCAGTTTCTTGCGCGATGGGGAAAGACCGCATCGACGACCACCAGCAAGCAGGCGCGGAAGTGATGACTGCCGCCGACATGTCTTGCCTGATGCATCTTAGTGGAATGATCACACGTGCGAAGGTGAAATTGGAAGTGCTTCATATCGCCGAGATCCTCCGCTGTTTTGAGCCCAATTTCGAAACGGCGAGCCAAACCTCATGAGTTCGAAAACCGACCACCCGGCATTGGCAACCGTCTTCGTTCGCGACGAAGCGAGAACGAAATGGCACGACGAGGCCCTATGGTTCGTAAGAACCAAACGCGATCGGGCAGCTGCAGCCGTGCCGGAATGGGAGACGTTGCGAACCACGGCCGAGCAGATTAAGGCCCATGTGGTCGCCAATCTGGCCGAGCTACTCGAGCGATTCGAGCAGAACGCGGCGGCTCGCGGCATCCAGGTGCATTGGGCCTCCGATGGCGAGGAACACAATCGAATCGTCCTGGAAATTCTGAAGAAACACAACGTCAGGCACGTCGTCAAGAGTAAGTCGATGCTGACCGAAGAGTGCCATTTGAATCCGTACCTGGAGGCCAATGACATTTCGGTCGTCGACACGGACCTCGGCGAACGGATCGTGCAACTGCGAGGCGAATCACCTTCGCATATCGTGCTGCCGGCAATCCACATCAAGAAGGAGGAAGTGGGGGAGACATTCCACGAACATTTAGGGACCGATGCCGGCGCATCTGATCCACAATATTTGACAGAGGCCGCTCGGCAACATCTTCGTGAACAGTTCATGAAGGCCGACGCTGGAATCACAGGGGTGAATTTCGCTATCGCCGAGACCGGCGGTTTTGTCGTCTGCACGAATGAAGGCAACGCCGACTTGGGTGTATCGCTGCCAGGACTGCATATCGCTTGCATGGGCCTTGAGAAAATGATACCGCGGTACCAGGACTTGGCTGTGTTCACACGCCTGCTGGCGAGGTCGGCTACCGGACAACCCATTACCACCTACACTTCACATTTTCACGGTCCTCGTGAAAATGGCGAGCTGCATATAGTTATCGTTGACAATGGCCGAACCGATCTCCGCTCGGATGAGAACTTTCGTAGATCGCTCAGCTGCATTCGTTGTGGCGCGTGCATGAATACGTGCCCCGTTTATCGTCGCAGTGGCGGACATAGCTACCAATCGACGGTGCCGGGCCCGATTGGGTCCATCCTGGCACCGGCCCGAGACGCTCATCAATTTCATACGCTTCCGTTCGCATGTAGCCTCTGTGGGTCGTGTACCGACGTCTGCCCTGTGAAAATCGATCTGCACCACGAGCTGTTGACGTGGAGACGAGAAATCGCTCGCCGCAACGCACTACCTCGATCCAAGAAGTGGGGCATGCGACTGGCAAGTGCTGTGCTTCGTCGTCCTTGGCTCTATCGCCTCGCTGGCTCCATGGCGCGAATATTTCTCCGTTGGACCCCGCGGTGGATCCTTTATTCCAAGTTGAACACCTGGGGAAGGCAACGTGACCTGCCCGTGCCACCGGCAAAGTCCTTTCGACAGATGTATCGTGAACGGCAGAAACGGTCATGAACGATTCTAGATCACAGATTCTCAACTCCCTGCGACACCGCCTTCCACAGAGTGCGCCGCTGCCGACGATGGATGAGTCGTGGATCCAATTTCCCGACCCAATCGCCCAGTTTCGCGATTCAGTTGTGGCAGTTGGTGGCCAAACGGAAACTTGCAAGGCAGCCGATTTGGCCGACACCGTAGGTCGGTTGACGGTGTTTGATGAGTCCAAACGGATCGTCAGCACAGTCGATGGAATTGCCGGAAACGTCGATCTGCAGCAGGTCGCGGACCCGCATGATTTAGAAGATGTTCATTTGGCCATTGCGCTGGGCCAGTTTGGCGTCGCCGAGAATGGGGCCGTCTGGATCGACGACCATTCGCTGCGTCATCGTGTGGTGTTATTCATCCCGCAACACGTGATCCTCGTGATCCCGTCCCGAGATGTCGTCCACAACATGCACGAAGCTTATCGACGAATCGACTTCGCCGAAAACCATTTTGGGGTCTTCATCTCTGGCCCATCCAAAACGGCAGACATCGAACAATCTTTAGTGATCGGGGCACACGGTGCACGATCGATGCACGTCGTGCTTGTCGATTGATCAGCGCGTTCGGTTCAACGACGCGGGATCACGGATTTGAGCCACAAGCGCTAGCCTCGGGGGTTTTCAAATCACTCGATAACTCGCCAAACCCGACGCTCAGCGGTTCACCAAACGTACTCGGCTTGCCAATACGCGCCGTGAAGGAGTATCGACCCAGTCGAGTTGATTTTGCGGGCCCCGTCCAAGTGTTCGAAGAACCGAGGGATTTGGTCGGTCGATAAGGCCGCCCCCGTAACGCCGACTGCTCGGTAGCCGAAACCGGTCGACCACTGCAAGTTGAACATGAAGTCGATACCGAGATCCAGTTCGGCAATCATGGAAATATCTTGCTTCGTGCTCCAGATTTGATATGCCTGCCCATTGAACGGGCCTCCCACGTCGTTCACCGTCGCAGCCCCGTTTGCACCACCGAAGAACTGATGATGTCTGATGTGGTTGGCGAATATGCCAAGTTTGGTGTCGGAGTGCAGGCTGAACCGGCGCATGCACGCGCGGTCAATTCGACACCCGATCTGTCCACCCACAAGGTGGTTGGCAACATCAATGTCGTAAAACAGCTCTTCGTCGGGATTGTCACCGAACACAATCGAGTCGCGATCGGTCGCGAATTGAAATTTCTCATCGACCAGCATGTAGCGAGCGCCGGCAATCCAGCGAATTTGCCACGTCGAGTTTCGGTCGCAGGCGTTGCAATCGTATTGACCACAGCTACAGACGTTCGGCGGGCCACATGAGCTGTCGCACGCCGAGCCACCACTGCATACTAGGCGGAGGAAATTGATTTCAAGGTTGTATATCTCAAAGCTGCGTTGCACACGATGAATTTCCGCGTTCAAGAAGTAATCTCCCACCGCGACAGCTCCTCCACCGGCGCCGTTGTCGTAGAACAGTGGTGTAAAGTCGAGGGGCGTATCAAAATTACCAGCGGCAGCAGTCTGCAGTACACTCGCTTCTTGAAGATTGGAAAAAATGCCCCAGTATCTAACTTCAACGGCCGACTCGCCACAGTTAAAAACTCGGCCCATGTATGCCTCAACGCCCATTTTCCATGGCATACTCGCGTCGCGGGAGTCAAGCAAGTGGACCGGCAGATTGCCGCCGTCCAGCGTGAGCCATACGTTGTGTGAACGGTCGCGTTTCATGGACAGTGCGCGACTGCCGGCATACCAAAGGGCTGGCGAAGAATCCAATGGTCCGCAGCCGTCAAAACATGCAGCCGACGAAGCGACTTCGTCAAGCGATATGTCGCCACTCCATGACGACTCTGGCATCCATGAACCGATCGCAGAAGAACGATCGGATGGAACGGCCGGATAGTGCAATTCTGCGTCACCGAGCGAAGATGGATGGAAAGCAGGGGCTCGCGTCGGTCCGCCTCCAAGTCCTGGGTACCGAGGTGAAGGATCGGCGGCTAACACATCCTCGCCAGGTTCAACAACGTATGGCCGAACAGGCGGCGCCGGATGGTCCGATGGCGATTCAGGCGTGCCTACCATTAACGGGTATGCCTGCAGTGAGCTGGCCGATCGATGCGGTTGGATCGCCATGCTGTTGATGTCGGATTGCGGGTTCTTGGATGCCCGTTTCTCTGTGGCCAAGAGTGGCTGCGCTCCAAATGCTACACTGTCCGGCACCACCAACTGCGATCCGTCTAACACCGACGATTCAACGCCTGGGTAGCGTTGAGATCCGGTCTGACCGAGCGCGTAGCTCACGAATACCAGACCGATCATCAAGAAAGTGACCACAAGGCGTCGTACGCACATCCTGTCGTACTCCAAATCTGCTTGCGAAAAATGTAGGCTCCGTCCACACACACCTCAACAGTTGGGATCGGTTTCCAGACAGCGATCGATTCGCTCGACCTTGTTAAACCCCGCTTAATTCGGCCGACCGTGTTCCGATAATCGGCATATTCCGACCAACAATCGCGAAACGCCCATCTCTGGAGCTATGAATTCCCAAAACGCACTCAAAACCCCACCAGCCCTGCGCCGGTGGAACCTCGTTTTGCGGTTCGGTGCGTCATAGGATGTAGCACCGACCAGCGAATCTCGATTCGCGTCGGCAAGCGGATAAACCACCTGAAAGCCATGCCCGAACTTCCAGATTTCTCTCACCGCTGAAAAGGACCAGCCAATTGCGTGAAAGCGAGTTACATGAACTGTTTGCCACCTGCAAATCCGTGCTGACATCGTGGACTACACGTTTGCGGGCACAACTGGGCGAGAATTTCCCGGAGAAAGTCACGGCGTTTCATCCGGAGATGCCGGTTCACGGCAAATTCCAACAACCGTGCCCTGTTTGCGAAGCAGAGATTCAACGAGTCCGATACGCCGAGAACGAGATGAACTACTGCCCTCGCTGCCAGACGGGTGGCAAACTCTTGGCCGACCGCTCGATGTCGCGTCTACTGCGAGAAGATTGGCCGAAAACGGCTGAGGAACTAGAGGGCGAATGAAGCTATCGACGGACGGGCCCTTCGTCCGGCATCCTCGCTTCACCAACAACCAGATTAAGAGGAAACGTAACGAGCATGCTTCCCACATGAAATACACCCACCCAGGCATTGGTACAAGGATCTTTCTTGAGGTGGTGAAAAATGTACGGAGCGGTCGCGCCGTTCGGTTTCCGTATCCAGTACCATTGCCCCGGTGTTAGATCATTTTCGTCGGCGGACAATTTCTCTTCTCTTCCGCAGTACCAGGACGGTGTCCGTGATCTCATCGTTCAGCTCAAGCGGATCATCGACGTCGTACCAAAAATCGAAGACATCGACGAGTTCCCATTCCGGGACCGACGCAAGCAACTCTTGCATCTGCTGGCACGTGTACATCCGCAGCGGAAACTCGTGACGGATCCGAAGGTCTCTTTTTCCAGATCGCACCCGCAGGTTGATCCTCAGTCGTTCGATGCGATCAGCGCGTCGCGTCTCGATTACTTTTAGCGTTGCCGTGACTTTTGTGCCACCATGCTTCGCAGTCCAGCGCTCCGTACACTCTTCGTCGATGTCTAATGGCAGCAAATGTAGACCCAAGATATAGATCCCACCCGAATTCACCGCCGTGGCCACACTGCGAAGGTGCTGTTGTGCCGATTCGTCGGTCAACAGATGACGAAATGTGTTCCAGGTACAAAAAGCGGCGTCGACGGACTCCTCCAGCTCGAAGTTCGTCATATCCTGGACATAGACGTTCGCCGATCGACCGGTACGTCGCAGACGGCGACGAACGTAGCTTACGGATTTTTCGTTAAGGTCAAAGGCGACGACATCATAGTTCCGCCTCGCCATTTCCAGCACCAGTCGTCCGCCGCCACAACCGGTCTCCAATACGCGACGGACAGGGTAATCTACGTAGCGGGCAAACGCCTTCTCGAAAAACTCAACCTCATCGTCGGTTTCATCGCGAAACGAGAGATCAAAGTACTGGGGATAATCGTACCAGTCGGCCTCGACTTGTTGTGGTGACACGAATCGGCAACTCCGCTTCTTCCGAACACGAATTTTTACTTGGGCTTCCCCATTGAATCAGCTGTTCGTCAAAACGACAATGCGTCCACCAGCTCGATTTGTTTTTTTTACAGTCTTCTCCCGCCTGCGAAAGTCACTATGAAAACACTGACCAAAGAACTCTGGATGGAGGTGCCCGAGCGCAGGGGCATCGTTTCGATCCATCGCGAGGTTGAGCAGCTTGTCCGAGAGAGCCAAGTCCATGACGGTATGGTCCTTATAAACGCCATGCACATTACCGCCAGCGTGTTCATCAACGACAATGAGTCGGGTCTGCACGCCGACTACGAGCGCTGGCTGGAGGAACTAGTCCCCTTCAACGCGGGCAGCGACCCGGCGACCGGCGGCTATCTTCACAACCGCACGGGCGAAGACAACGCCGACGCCCACCACAAACGCCAGATCATGGGCCGCGAAGTCGTCGTCGCCATCACCGACGGCAAACTACATCTGGGCCCGTGGGAGCACCTTTTCTATTACGAGTTTGATGGGCGGCGAAGGAAACGAGTGCTGGTCAAGATTATTGGCGAGTAAAAGTCGACACCACCGAACACTCCGTCTTTCCTTAGTGTCTTTGTGCTTTCGTGTGAGACAATTATAGATACTCACACAAAGACACAAAGTGACGGCTCCGAACCGCCAGTCCATCGGCCCTCGCGAGCTATCGCTCGCTTTATTGAATCACTCGAATAAGGCATGATCGAGGTCCGCACCACCGTATTGACCGCAGATGCATTTTCCAAGGATCCCAAACAATGTCCAACGATAAATCGTCCCGCCGCAGTTTCCTCAAGGCCTCGGCGCTCACAGTGGGAGCGCTCAGCGCGGCTGTTTAGGAAACCAACCAGGCGTGCGCGTCAGCCCGCGATGCTAACAGCAAGATATGAAGCGGTTTCGTCGGGCCAGGTGGGCGTGGCTTCGGAGCGCACGTCAAACGCCTTGTCCAACTGCAACTGGATGGCCAACCCATCGAGCTGGTGGCGGTGTGCGATGTGTTCAGCGAACATCGGGACCAAGCTGCGACGTATATCGAAAAGCGAACCTATGTGCATTTCAAGAACTGGATCGAAGCGATGCTCGCTGGCGACCCGTCGCGATGTAATTGTGAACCGAAACTGGGCGCCGCTGCTGTCACAACGGTCATTCTAGGTGCCCGCAGCTACCGCGAAGGCAAGGTGCTGTTTTTTGACGAAATGACGCTGACCGCCAGAGAGGCCGATTCTTCGTGGGCCGATAATTGGGAGAAACGGTCTCGTGAACGCGGGAAGCCCAACCACATTCCCGGCTGGACCGCCGGAGATCACGGCAGCTTGCTCGCGGAACCGGCCTACATGAATCTTGCTGGTCCTTGGGTGAACGGTATAGCTCCTGATCGCAGTTGAAACAGAATGTCCCCCGCCGCTGCCCGACACCCTCTCGTTGCAACGATGCGAACGAGGCGGGTATAATCTGATGGGTACTGCGGGTGTAGCTCAATGGTAGAGCGTTGGCTTCCCAAGCCAATTACGAGGGTTCGATTCCCTTCACCCGCTTTCTTGAAGGGCCCGCCTGGAGTTCGGTTCCGCTTCGTGTACAATGCCGTGCTTCACAAAAGCCCCCCTAGCTCAACTGGCAGAGCATCTGACTCTTAATCAGAGGGTTGAAGGTTCGAGTCCTTCGGGGGGCACTCTCGCACGGTGTCGCACCGTCTGGCACATCGACGCCCAAGTCCGCAACTTGCAATGGCTTAGGCGTTTCTTCTTGCGCCGGTGCCACATTCTCTTCATCGCACCCCGTCGCATCGAATGGTAGCGTTTCGCGTCCTGAGTGCTGCGCCAAATGCTGCGCGCGTTCTGAGATGTTTGTTGCGATGGCTTCGTCGTCCGTTCCGGTCGCCTGCAAAGCGCGACGCGGTTCGACCAACATCTGCCCCATGCTGCCAACGGCCTCGGCGCAGGCACCGGGAACCAGATGTCCATACGTGTCCATAGTCAAAGTGATCGACTGGTGCCGCATCCACAGTGCATTGGACTATCAAACCGCCGCCGCCGCCTATGCGGCCGACTGTGTTCCTCCGACTTCGGCTGCGCCTCAGCCTCCGGCATACAGTCGAATTACTTAACCCCGATTCTCTCACTCGTACTGGATCAAAGTCTGGGGGGTGGTCACTTCTCTTTGGCGTATCGGGAACGAACTCAGCGATACTCAGCAGCACCAAGTGGAACAGTGCGTTACCGAGTTGATGGTCGGGGGGACTGGCGATTCCACTATCCTAATACCCTCCTGCAGCGAATGACATCTCTCTCCCTGCTAGTCTGCTCCTTCGATTTCACCGCCGAAATGTACTCGGATTTCGCCGAGTCTTTCCAGTCCTAGCCCTCTGGCAGTGGACGAAACGTGCAGCTCCTCTCCAACCTCGGGCCTGATGATTGGCTCAGCCGGATAGGGCTTATTCCCTACCGGGCGTAACTAGCCTTCGCGAAAAGGAGGAACTGCGCCGGGACGGCTGCAGGTCGGTACACGCAATCGGAAGTACCTAACCTCCTCATGGCCGATTTTTTGAAAAAAAGTAACTCCGAAAAAATAGATTAGCCAAGTTAAGCAACTATTACCGAGGGGTATCAACAACACGGGTTAGTTCATTGATCGATCTGTTGATTTCTTAGCTGGGTTGGTGCTTATCATGTTTATAAACAGCTGGCTGACACGGATTGCTTTCGTTCGACGCGCCGCCATAGCGAGATCGGCCATGCAAGTTTCATTGTTGAGTTTAATGGTCCTTGTTCTTCTCAATGCGAACTGGGCCTGGGCGAGCGACGGGAGCGAGCTTAACGAGCTGGCGATAGAGGTTGATGAATCAAGTCCGCTGAGCATCAAACTGTCGGATGTCGCGACTGATTTGCCGCATTCGCCTCTGCAACTCGATACAGCATTCTCCCGAAGCATGCTGGACTTTCAAAATCGGCAGACCGACAAGGAACTGTTCATCCTTGAAAACAGCAAGGCATGGGGCTGTTACCCCACTGTTATTTTCGGCGGACAGGCGCGTCTTTCTCTTCTGGCAGCTACGACAAATACCGAGGATAAATTTAGTTACCTAGGGAGATTTCCTCCTGACTTTGACGGCAACTCCGCGACCGACGCTCGCATGCTTCACGCCAATTTTGGAATTGCTGCCCATGTCAATAATTGGATCAACGTTTATGGCGAGATTCTCTTCTCGGATGTGTTTTCCTTTCCAGACTTTAAACAAGGCAGCCTCCAGATGCGGCAAGCATATGCCGTTTTCGGTGATCTTTCGCAATCACCCTGGTATGCATTCATCGGCAAGAAGAACGTGTCCTTCGGTGACATGGGGACGCTTTCACCTTTTAGTCAGTCTGTTGTTTGGCATTATTTCGGCGCCCTGCATGAGGGACTTGGAGTTGGTTTTACTACGGAACGTCTCGACATATCGTTGATGGGAATCAATGGCGGCCGAGGAATTCGGGCCGCAGACTCGGAAGCCCGCGGTCACGTGAATAACTTTGCCGTCAATGCGGCCCTGCACGGGGGAGATGACCAGATCGGTTGGACATTTGGAGGTGGTTACCTCCTTGGCACCATCTACGATGTTGAAGAGGCCGAACACCTCGACCCAAATGCGTTTGGTCCCTACAACAGCGCATGGGATGTCAACGCCGAAGTTCACATGGGCCGTATGAATTTTGCCGGCGAGTTAGCATCGACCGTTGATGACTGGCCAGTAACCGACCATCCCGTCATCGCCTATCGAGCAGAAGCCGCAATTGAGGGTTGCTTCCTTAGCCGCCCAGCAAAGTACTCGGTCAGCTGGAGTGAGGGGATCCAAGGTTCCGGCGGTTCGGAATTTGAGTTTAACCGACAACTTGTCATTGGTATGGGATTGGAATTTGGGCCGTACGCGCTGTTATCTTTGGAATACGTACGGAGCATGGGCTTTGCGCCACTCATCCATATCACGACGGTCAGCGATCGAGATGTGGTACAGGATAGCTTTGTGATGGGAATGGCAGTCGTGTTTTAAATGCGTCGCTGGCTATAATACCAACCCTCCGCCAAGCTGCAGTCGGGGCGACTGGCGATTCCACTATCCTAACACCCTCCCGCAGCGGATGACATCTCTCTCCCTGCTCGCCTGCTCCTTCGCTTTTACCGCCGAAATGTACTCGGATTTCGCCGAGTCATTTCAGGCCTGGCTCACTGATCGACATGCTCATCGTTTGAGAGATGTTCGCGTAAAAAAGCTTGCATCAACAATGGTATGCTGTCGATTGTGAACCCAGAGCTTCTCATTTCAAGACGAAAGCATTATGAACCGTTTCCTTGGTTGCCTTAGCCCACTACTGGCGTCCACCTGCGGATTACTTTATAGATGCAGCAGATACCAGCGGTCGCAACTGCCATGTCCCGTCGTGCCCATCGGTTTCTCAAGTAGCTGAAATCCGTTCTTCTGGTAAAGCTCGTTGGCCTGCCACATGCGATCCAGGGTTTCGAGGTAACACTTTTTGTAATCCCGTGTTCTGGCTTCATCCAACAGCAGCAACAGCAGCCGTCGGCCCAGACCGACGCCACGTGTTTCACGAAGAAAGAACATCTTCCGTATTTCGCACGTGAATTTGTTGCCTCCGTCCAGCGGACCTAATCCGCCGCACCCGACCACCCGGTCGCCGGACGTGATCACGTAGTAGCACGACCGTTTGTTGCGGTAGTTGCCGTACATATCATCCACTTCCAGGTCGCCGATCGAGTAGCCGGCACCCACGGCGCGAAACTCGGTCATCACGGTACGTATCAGACGGGCTACCTGATCGTTATCTCGTTTCTGAATCGACCGAATTGTGTAGTTGGACTGCAAACGGCT
>DUDC01000090.1:0-1644 GCA_012959465.1 Planctomycetaceae bacterium | reverse complement strand
GTCCGCGTACAGCTGGATGCCTTGAACCACCACCTCCTGTTGCTCCTCGCTTAAAATTCCCAACGCATCTTCAACCTGTTTGTTGGCCAGATGGAGCGTCACGTGAAGGGCCTTCTCGCCCCTGGCTGTCAGACTAAATAGCTTCTGGCGATTGTCCGAGGCAATCCTTTCCGCCGTGATCAATCCAAGTTCGACGAGCTGCTTGACAGTCCGGCTGGTATTTGACTTGTCAATCAGCAGGTTCTCCGCAAGTGCCAGCAGGTTAAGGGATTTGTGCACCGACAATTCGAACAGGACATGGCATTGTGAGAACGTATACCCGGTCTCCAGATACGACCCCTTAACGAGATCCAGTTCTCGTACCAGCTGGCGTGAATGCTGCCTGACTTCGCTCACCTTTGATTCCATAGCTCGACTCCTGGGGCCCATAATTATCATCGTAAACTAAAAGGTTGTCATTGACAACCTTTTAGGGGGGCAGCAATAATAAAGTGGATGCGATCATTAGTCTGCTGTCTGCCTAACCTAATTTTTCACTACCACTTTTGAAAGAAACAACGATGCCCCGATTCTTCCTGGTTTCGCTCTGTCTGGCCATCACATCTCCGATCAATGTCCTCGGACAGAATATCCAAACGACGGCCCCGGCCGCCGCATCCAATCAATCCGTAACGAGCGAGGCGTTGGAGGGTTTGGGAAGGGCAGTCGAGCATTATATTGGCAAAGACTACGCCGTGGGCGCAGAGTTGCTGGTCCTGCATAAAGGACAGACTCTCTACCACGAGTCATTCGGATATTCGGATCGCGAAGACAAGCGGCGGTGGCAAAACAACACGTTGTGCAATATTCGCTCCATGACCAAGCCGATCACGTCGGCAGCCGCTCAGATTCTAATTGACCGCAACTTGTTGCATCTGGACGATCCTGTCGCCAAATACCTCAAGAGTTTCGACAACGACGAATCAAAGTCGATTACGGTTCGGCAGGTATTGACCCATCGATCGGGGCTGCCCCTGACGAACCTTACGAAGCCGGACCAGTATTCGAGCCTTACCGACCAGGTCGCAGCGGGCGGGGGGAAAGGTCCCGAGTTTGAGCCCGGCAGTAAGTTCTGGTACAGCGACCTTGGCACGGATGTCGTCGGCGCTCTGGTTGAAAAGGTCTCAGGCGAGCCCCTACATGACTTCGTCAAGCGAGAACTCCTTGATCCGCTCGGCATGTCAAGCTCGCTGTATGGAATTGACGCGGACGACAAACGCCTGTCACAAGCCGCCAGCTTGTACCTCAAGGTTCCCACAGGATGGCTGCCGTTTTGGAAAGGGGACAGCAAGCCTTTCTATCCCTTCGCCTGGGGTTCACAAACGATTTATTCGACGACGACGGATTACGCCAAGTTTCTGCGAATGATGATGAACGGTGGCCGTGTCGGCGATCGTCAGTTGCTTTCGGCAGCGGCGGTTAGCCGCATGCTGGCGCCAGTTTCTCGCGCCAAGATGATGCAATCCGACACCCTGGCGCCCACGGAGTTTCGCAACCTGGAGGTCTACTACGGGCAAATGATGGTCACCTATCGGGTTATCGGAAAGGAAAAGGAGAAGCCTGTCGTCATCGGACATAGCGGTTCCGACGGGACGTGCGCCTGGG
>DUDC01000089.1 GCA_012959465.1 Planctomycetaceae bacterium | reverse complement strand
TCTCGAATCAAGCCGCCATCACGCTCCAAATCAGTCAGTCGATACGCCCGGGTCTTCCCGCCGTGGGAAACTCCAATCACTTGTTCATGCGATGGTAATCGCTTGTCGACCGGACCGCGGCTGCGAACGGCATCGGCATTTTCGACTACCGCCAGTTCGACCGGTTGGTATTTTCCGAACATCCGATAAGCGACGGAATTCGGATATGCGTCATTCCAATATCCCCAATCGGTGGTGATTGTTGGAATCACCTGCAGTTGATCACCTTTGCGGGGCCCGGCAAAGGCACGGCCAGAAAGCGTCGAGTACATCGTACCGTCTTTGTGCTTCATGACCATGATTCCATTGCGCCAACCATGGAATGAAAATTCTAACGAGGGCGCAAATCCCCGCGCGAAACCAGCGTCGGGATCATAGACGAAAACGCCGTAGGTATCGCTAATAACTCGGTACGGCGCCAGAAAGAAACGATAGGGAATGGCTCCGCCTTCGTGAGCACTACGTGTCCAGGCGAGTACCGGATCCCGAGGCCCTAATTCGCCAGCGCGGCGTTTGGCTTCGGTAATACAATAAGAACAGGGCGGGTTAACAAGTGTCTTGAATGCGTTGGGCCGAGCGATGAACACAGGTTCGTCGGCGTCGACCGGTCCCCAGTTGGCAAACAGAACAGACCATAGAAGGCCTGTGCAACAAGAGCGCGTCACGGTTACACTTCGCACGAGACCACTCCTGCTGGATGCGCGACACATGGTTTAGCGATCGCCATTGTAGTGCACACCCGGATTGAATACCACGGATCCCGGGCCGTACTAGCGGGTGTTCGCAACCCAACTAGGCGATGTAGACTAGAAATGGCGGAGTCCGTCGCTTTACGCATCGTGTCGCGAAGTCTGGCATCGGTCGAGAAAAGGAGAAGGAGTCATGTTCCGGACCACTCATCTGTTGGTCGGTCTGCTCATCATTGGTCTACTCTGCGTCAGTGGTTGCGAAAAAACTCCGACGTCAGTGAACACGCCTCTCGGTGCCGAAGAGCCCAACGGTCAAGTCTTGGAGCTGTTTGGTGGGCAGCCGGGCTGGATACCAATTGCAGTTCGCACGCGAGTGGAGGCGTTTCGAATCAACCCGATCATGAAGGGAGAGTCCGAGCCGGAAGAAGGCGAGGAAAAGGAACTTCTGTTCGCGGGTTATCCAATCCTCTCGGGGCCGATCAATGTTGACAAGAATATGGCCGATGCATTCGCCTTGATACTGGCCGACTCGGACACTTACGCCTGGGACGTTGCGAAGGCCTGCGAATTCGAACCGGGAGTCGGTGTCCGTTTTGTTGGAGTGGATTCGTCCACGGAGATTCTATTTTGCTTTTCGTGTGACGAGTTACAGATTGTGCGAGACGGAAAGCGGGTCGGGCATGAGGACACAGACTCGGCCCGCGGCCACCTCATCAAGATCGTTCAGAACATCTTTCCCGACGACAAGATCATTCAAGGCCTCAAGGAATGACATTGGGTGGGTGTGGTGTTGGCAGGTAGTTGCCAACCCCCAAATCCACCGGCACAGGGCCGGGCCCGACACTATTCAGCGCCAAGTAAACAAGCCCCTAACCTTTGGTTCAGCCCTGGAGTCGCTGGATCAATTTCTGTGCTTGTTCGGCATCGACATTTTGAGCTCGTTCGAATCCAAATTGGGACAGTGAGAAATCTCGAAAGAGGTGGTGCCAGATGAATCCGTGCTGACAAAGCTGGCGAAAGCCCTCGAGGCAACGAACAGTAAACTCAACGTCATCTTTGCAGCGAAATTCAAGTGACGTGTCATCCGGCTGCTCGACGTAGACGGCCAGCAACCGCGCTGGGCCGGTGAATGCGGTGTAAACACCCTTGATCTCAATCATGCCTCGCTGGCGAGCTGCCCAGAGGAGCGTTTCGGCTTCCTGCGATAGTTCCGCGTCGATTTGGGGTCCGTCGTGCAGAGCCTTAGCGCAAAGGAGGGCACAGGCGACGATGGTAGGCGCACCGACCCCCAACTGCTCCCAGGCAGCATGCAAAGTAGTTTCATTGGGAAATGGTTCCAACATCTTCTTTTCCTTCCCGGCCGGAATTGTGTTAACCGAACGACTTCAGGTGGAGGCAGCGGAATTTATCGAAAGGCCGCAATGAGCGATTCTCTCGATCCCTATTATGAATGGTTAGGCATTCCTGCGGAGGACCAACCTCCCACGCACTACCGTCTGTTGGGGATCACTCAATTAGAAACGAATCCGACGGTGATTGAAAACGCCACCGATCGGAAAATGCGGTACTTACGTTCCTTTCAGAATGGGCCTCGCGGCAACGTCTCCCAAAAATTACTGAACGAAGTCGCTCGGGCACGCAGCGACGGTGGACGAAAAAGCTAGACATTCGTCGTATTGATTCGCTAGGCTGGAACGAGAGTTGACGCGGGTATTGTTCCCAGTTGAATCAAGGTGATGGCATGAGTCTGCGAACCTGCATGTTGATTTGGACCGGGGTTTGCATTCTGCTGGCGTCTTTGACTTCTGGCAGTGCTCTATTTGTCCATTTTGCCCTGGTCTGTTTCTTTGGACTGCCAGGGGCGAGTATTGGGTACGACCGAACGGAAGCTCAAAGAGGAGCAATAGCGTGGGGGTGTGCAGCAGCGATTCTCGGTACGGTCACGGTGTCCGCCGTTGTATTGGTGTGGGATTTCGGCAAAATGTGGGTTTCGGCCTAGGCACTCACTGCTCGCTTGTCATCCAGGACCCCTCGATGAATTCTCCTCGGCGACCGCTGATATTTCTTTCCGTTGTCCTGCTGTTGTTTTCGACCGAAATCGACGCGCAAACACAACGGCCCGTGCAACTTGAATGGCAGATTCCAGCGGGCGTCAAACGCGTTACTAAACGGGAAACGACGCTCACCCAAGAGATGGAAGCCAACGGGCTGAAAATCAAGACAAACGTCGAACAGACGTTGGTTTCATCGGCTACGGCCGGCCAACGCGACGCGGCCGGCAGAACACCGATCGCGCAACAAGTTGAGTCGCTGAACGCAACAATGACACTGCCATACGAAGTGCGCGTGAATTACGACTCGTCAAAGGAGTTCAAGAAAACCGGGACGATTGTCGACTCCGTTCTGGAGTCCTTGCACATATTTTCTTCGGCCAAATGGACAACGATCGTCGATCGAGGATTGAAGGCGATCGCAGTCGAGGGCAATGACGAGCTGCTAGCCACACTTTCGCCGGAAGTCCAGCAGAGCTTGCGCAGTCAGTTATCCGATGAGACTCTGCTTCGCAACCACAATGAGATGATCAATTCGATGCCCACCGAGGCTGTATCGAAAGGACAGAAATGGAAACGTACGCACTACGTCGATTTCGACCTTGGTCAAGTCATGGCATTCGAAAAGGAGTTTCGCTACGAGGGCGTCGTCAAAGTCGAAGGCCGAACGGTCGATAAGATTAGTCAGCGCGTCGTCAAGGTATCCCTAGTGGTCGGTGACAATCCACTGAATGTGAAACTGATCGAGAGTGACTTTAAGGTCGAATCATCGGAGGGTGTGGTCTATTTCGATCGACAGACTGGCTGGATCTTTCAGTCTCGAGAAAAAACGAAAATCTCCGGGGCGATGTCGCTTGAAGTACAGGAAAAACTGACCAAGGCAAAGGTCCAATTGTCGATCAGTAATCGCATGACGGTAAAGTAAAAATGCGGTCGAGAGCGCCGGGGAGTGTTTGCCTACGCTTCAAGATAAGCGTTCGACGGCCGGGTTTTAGCGGTCGAGGCATATCGCCATAGGTGTAAATGCAAGCCCACGGAACGTGGCCGCAAGTGCGTCCGGAAGCTGCGAGAACAGGGTGACAGTCGTAGAATCTCGTGTTTCACGGCCGATGCGTTACCTTGACCCCCGCCGTTCGGGGTCGATAGGATAGAAAGTGCATGGCGCTCTTCGCATGTCTCTTTTCACCTAGGATTACGCTGTGGCAAGACCGACTTCGACACGATATGTCACAAGGACTGCGTTGAGAAGTTGTCCATTCCTTGGATTGACGTTGGTTTTGATCTTCACAACGCTTTCCTCTCAGGCAGCTGATCGGATCATCCTACGTGATCTGACAATTCTATCGAAACGGACGGTGGTCTCGTTCAATGTCGATGGCGTCGTCTTGGACGATGGAAAGGTGCTTGCCTGGGATCGAATCAAGCAGGCAACTGTCAGCAAGGATCAGGAACTGTTTGACAAGCAGTTGACCGAGCTGGGATTGCCTCTTCTACGGATTCGGCAACGGCTGAGGACCGAAGATTATCGCGGTGCACAAGAGCCTGGCGAGAAGCTGTTGCCACGATATCTGGGTCGTCAAAGCGAATCCGCATTTACCGTGATGTTGGCCGCCACATGGGGGCGAATTGCATCGGGGCGTAACGAAGAGGCGTTGGTCCCCTATTTATATTGCTTAGAATGGCTGCGAGAACGTGGTGAAGACGCGGTACCCTGGCCGGGACCACGTCGTTTGGCCGCCGACCTCGACACAGGAATATGTCAGGACATTCCCCCACTTTGGACCAATAAGCCTGTGGCTAAGAAGGTGCTTGCGGACGTGGGGCGTGCCGTCGGAGCGATGCGCCGCCCGTGGCCTCCGGGTGTGCGGATCTACTACGCTTCTTTGGCTCGCGCGGCCGATGCGGAGGGAAGTGTGAATACGGCGCTTCGCGATTTTCCGAATACTCCATCTTGGCAACTCTACCGGGCGATCGCCATGTCTCCCACAACGGATCCCGGCATGGTCGCACGTCTGAAAGCGGGCAGTCGCCAGGGTGAGATTTTGCCTCGGTCGCTAGCACTCTATTGGCTTGGACGGACGGAATTGGAAAATGGTAGCGAGGTCGAACAAGACGTTGCGATGGTCCGCCTCATGCGAGTGGCCGCATTGTTTGGCAATGACCAACCGGTCGTCGCCGCAGAATCACTGATGTTAGTGATGGGACATTTACAAGAAACAGGAGATGCAGCGGGAGCCGTTTCCATCCGTCGTGAGATTTTGGAACGATACGGAACCACCGCATCCGCGGATCGAATTCAACAAGAGTCGGGCGTTTCGGGCCGATAGGCGCGACTCGATCGTTGTGAGAAGTCAACTGAGGATCATCATTGATGTACACTCCACTGAATCGACAGTTCAACAAAATTCGCTGGGCCATGATCATTGGACTGGCGGCCTGTTTCG
>DUDC01000088.1 GCA_012959465.1 Planctomycetaceae bacterium | reverse complement strand
GATTGAATCTAGAAGACCAAGAAGAGGTACGGCAAGAGTTGCAGCGGGCGTTGCTGAGACGCCGTTTGGACGTCGATGGGATCCAAGAATAACCCGTGTCGATGAAGGCGTAGAGTGCCCGCTCTAGCCGCATTCGCCTTGCACACGATGAATATCGCGGCTTGGATACTGGCCAGGTCCGTCCACCGAATAGAATTGATCGAGCAGGCTCAGCCAATCGGCTTTGCTGCTGGCACGTACAAGAGCCAACTTGACACGCTCGTGCTGCGTATGCGAAGCGGCATACTTGACGCCGAATTTCCGTAGCGTCAATGCGGCTCGCTTTTCACCGTACAGTTGAGTTGCAAGGTCAAAGTGCCGTTCAATGACCAGCCGTTGCTGAAAAATTGTCGGAGGATCGGGGAGTGGCATTCCGGAAAACAGAGCCGCGGCCTGTTGGAAGATCCAGGGGTTACCGATGGCGCCACGGGCGACCGTCACACCATCCACGCCCGTGTCCTGCATCATGTTCCAGCAGTCCTCCGCGCTGAATAGGTCACCGCTACCCAGAATCGTAAACGCGCCGACGTGCTGCTTCACTTCGGCCAAAAACTCCCAACGGCTCGCCCCTAGATATCGTTGCTCGACCGTGCGGCCGTGCACGGTCACGGCCGAGATGCCCGCATCGATGGTGCCGTCGAGGATCTCGAAGAATTGATCGCGACTCTGTTGAGAATCGTCAACGCCGCGACGCATCTTGACGGTGACGGGGATCGCGTCGGGGACGACATCTCGCGTCCGCCGCACGATCTCAAGAGCGACCGCTGGTTGGCTCAGATGAAATCCACCTCGACAACGACCGATGACCTTCTTCACCGGACAGCCGAAGTTAATGTCGATCACGTCGAAACCGGCCTGGACCAGTTTCGACGCTCCAGCGGAAAACTGTTCCGGTTCCGCACCCATCAACTGGCCACCGACCGGGTGCTCGTCGTCGCTAATGTGCAGGAAATGGCTCGTCTTTTTTCGTTTGTCACGAAGTGTGACCAGAAATTGGTCGAGGAGCACCTCATGAAGTGTGTAGCCCGCACCGTGCGAACGAGCCAACGACCGCATCGGCCAGTCGCTGTACCCAGATAACGCCGCTTGCACCACAGGAAACCCAATGGAAACTGCGCCGAACGCAAGCGGTGTTACGGTGTCGATTGTGCGTGTGGGCATTCGTGACAAACCGGTTGAATTCTCACGTTGGCGGATTCGCTGGAAAACCGTAAGTTACCTGTCTATTGTCGCACGGAACCGAATTTCCTCAAGGCCGCATCCATGTCGCCACCATTTGACGAACTCTTACCCTGGATCGTCCTGATCGGCATTTTGCTGGTCGTGTTCTTCATCGCCAAGTTGCTCTTGGTTGAGGAGGAGAAACTACCGTACAGAAAGCGATCGGCGTTAGTCACGGAAACCGAACTGGCATTTTTTCATCGCCTTCGCGAAGCGGTTGGTGGCGACTGGCATGTGGTCGCAATGGTGAGATTGGCGGATTTGATCCGTGTTAAGAAAGGTACGAACAGTTTCCAAACCTGGCAGAACAAGATTCACGCCAAACACATCGACTTCGTGCTCTGCGACTTGGAAACGCTGAGCATCGAATTGGCGATTGAACTGGACGATTCGTCGCACCAGAGAAAAGATCGCATCGAGCGGGACGAATTCGTGGACGCCGCTCTCGACAGCTGCCAACTTCCATTGTTGCGCGTACCGGTGGCCGACGGCTACAACCCTAAAAAGCTGCGGGCAGCCATCGACGATCTGTTGAGCCGAAGCTAACCTCGGGTGTTGTTGATTCTGAGGCTAAATCGCCAATACGCCGACGCTAGCGCGTTCGGCTCAATGCAGCACGGGGCAAACGTCAAACCACTCTCTTCCCTGGTCACGCATCCAACGCGTGGAACTTTCTGGACCCCAGCAACCGACATCGTACATTTCCAGAGGGGGTGCTGCCGGACTAGACCAGGCCGCGAGTATGGGGTCGACAATCCCCCAGGCGAGTTCCACCTCATCACTGCGAGCAAACAGGCTGGCATCGCCACCGAGCGCATCCATTAGCAGGCGCTGATAGGCATCGGGAAGAGCACCACGAACGGCTCGCTGGAAACGATAGTCTAGTTCGGCGTTTCGGGGCCGCATGCCGGCGTCTGGCGTCTTCGTCTGAAAGTGAATTTGGATGCCTTCGGCCGGCTGAATCTGTATGACCAGCTTGTTCGGTTCGGGTGAGGCGGAGAACATCATCACAGGCGGTTGACGAAACTGAATCACAATTTGAGTGGTCCGGCAACTCATGGCCTTTCCCGAACGAAGGTAGAAGGGAACACCGTTCCAGCGCCAATTGTCGATGTGGAGTTTTAACGCCGCGAACGTCGCGTTTTCACTTGCCGGATTCACACCGTCTGCACGGCGGTAGTCCGCGTACTGCCCGCGGACCGTGTCGCTAGCAAAATCGGCTCCGGACAGCGATCTTATAGCGCGGAGGACTTTGACTTTTTCATCGCGAACCATGTCGGCCTCGAACCGAACCGGCGCCTCCATCGCCGTGATCATCAGCAGCTGCAAGAGGTGGTTTTGGAACATGTCGCGGAGCACACCCGATTGCTCGTAGTATCCACCACGTCCCTCGACCGTCACCGATTCAGCCACCGTGATTTGAACATGGTCGATATAGTCGCGATTCCATATGGGTTCGAAAATACTGTTGGCGAACCGCAGTACCATCAGATTCTGCACCGTCTCCTTACCGAGGTAATGATCGATTCGATAGACCTGCTTTTCGGCAAACACGCCGTGGACATGAGCATTCAAATCGCGGGCGCTCTTCAAGTCAGTTCCGAAGGGCTTCTCAATGACGATCCGTCGCTTTGCGGTCGATTCATGAGCCATTCCAGCCGCGGCAAGATTCGATGCGGCCGCCGCATAAAGGGCAGGGCTGGTCGCTAGGTAATAGACGCGATCTGCCGCATCGTCCTCAATCTCTTGTAGCCGAGCTTCGAGAGAAAAGAAGTCATCAACTTGGTTTACGTCACCTGGCACATAATGAACCTGGCCTACGAATGCGGGCCAAACTTCTGCATCGAAGCGATCTCCAAGAAACTGACGAGTGGTTTCAAGTAGGAGTTCTCGCCAACGCTCATCCGAATACTTACGACGCGATACGCCGATGATCCGAGTCGCTGGCGGCAGTTTTCCTTTCTGGTAAAGGCGAAACAGCGCGGGAATGAGCTTCCGTTTCGTCAGGTCGCCCGAAGCGCCAAAAATCACTATCGAGTGGGCCATCTGCTTCTCCTACCCAAGCCAGATTACACTCCCTTGGACATGGCTCGTGTTCGCCGCTGCCAAGTGAATGGTTGAAGATACCAGTCCCTGAATGTTTGCCGCCGTCGTATCGGCAAAGACAACCGCGTTGATCCACAGTCGACTGTCGCCACCGACGGAATTTACCAACTCTGCGAACGCGGCATCAAACGAGGCCCACGGGACTTCGTGGCGACAGATCGCCACAAACGAAACTTCGTTTTCTTGGCGTCTGGTCATCTGCTCGACCAGGCGAACTTGCCATTGGAGCTCGGCAAGTCCGGACTTGTCGAGTAGATGCTTTGAAACCATGACCACCACGTCAACTCGTCCGTGTTCGCCCAATGAATAGTCGATGAGCAGTTCTAGCGAATCCACGGACGTGGCGTCCACACCAAAGAACCCGGCCTCACCTCCGAACGCCCGAATCAGTTCGACCGTTCGATGGCCATGGTGCATAGACTCTCCTGCCACCACCACGACCGCGCCCAATCGGCCGAGGCCACAAGAGAGCTCACGGCCACCCGTTTCGTCGGCACCCACCACCACAGCAACTCGACCATCCAGATCAAAAAGGTGGTCAAGATGTTCCTGTGACATTTTTACCCTTGGCCAAACTTCTACCTTTGGTCAGTCCTTCTCAAGTGACACATCGTTGGCGGTCTACCGGGCGGCAACTCCATCTTCAGCTTCGCGGAGTCCGCCGCTGGCCGAGCCAATCGGTGTGGAATGTGCCCGGGCGGTCCACTCTTTGATAAGTGTGCGCGCCGAAGTAGTCCCGTTGAGCTTGCAGCAGATTGGCTGGCGAGCGTTCGCGTCGGTAACCATCGTAGTACCCGAGTGCCGTGGAAAAGGCTGGGACGGGGATTCCGAACTGGGTTGCCAGCACGATGACTCGTCGCCAACTGTCTTGCGCCGTCTTCACGGCGTCCAGGAAGTAGGGGTGCAACAACAGGTTCTCCAGGTTCGAATCTCCGTCGAACGCCTCTTTGATATGGTCCAGGAACTGGGCCCTGATAATGCAGCCACCGCGCCACAACATCGCGCAGTCGCCATAATTTAACGGCCAGCCGTGCTCTTCGGCTGCTGACTGCAACTGCACAAATCCCTGCGCGTAACTGCAAATTTTCGAGGCATACAAGGCCTGTCGCACGTCTTCAATCAACGCACCGCGATCGCCGATTTGAATGTCGTCGGGCGTCGGACCGGGCAACACGGATGCGGCGCGCGTTCGAGCGTCCTTTAACGCGGATAGGCTGCGAGCATACACGGCGGATGTGACCAACGTGCTGGGAACACCCAGGTCCAACGCCAGTTGACTCATCCATTTCCCGGTCCCCTTTGCCCCGGCCACGTCCAACACCTGGTCGACCATCTCGCCCTCGGCCAGGTCATCTTTGACGCTGAAGATGTCACGCGATATTTCGATCAAGTAACTCTGTAACTCGCCGCGATTCCACTCGTCGAACACGTCGTACATTTCATCATTGGATAATCCACCAGCCTGCTTGAGCATCCAATAGGCTTCGCAAATCAACTGCATGTCACCGTATTCGATGCCGTTGTGGACCATTTTGACATAGTGCCCGGCGCCTCGTGGCCCCACCCATTCACAACAGGCAATGTCTTCGTTGGGCCCAACTTTGGCAGCGATCGATTGGAAAATCGGTCGGACAATTGGCCATGCGTCCATCGTGCCACCCGGCATGAGGCTGGGGCCTTTCAACGCGCCCTCTTCACCGCCGGACACGCCGGTTCCCACGTACAACAGGCCTTTCTCTTCAATCGCTTTGGTGCGTCGTTCGGTATCGGCAAAGTGCGTGTTGCCACCGTCAATGGCGAGCTTATTACAACGGATAAGCATGGTCGGTATCACATCGCTTGTGCGGCGGTGCCTGATG
>DUDC01000087.1 GCA_012959465.1 Planctomycetaceae bacterium | reverse complement strand
TCGTGCCCCGCCCCAACAACTCGAAACGGTGCGTTTTTGGGTTCCTGCGCCATCGGGGTGGTCATTTTGTGTGCAGCGAGGTTCATCGGGGCAATTTCCAAGAAGGGTTGGAATCTTACGTATGTTGGTAAACAAAGTCAAGTATGTGAGGTCAGGCTAATCCATATCATCGGAAAGCTCGGTACCCGTTCTCCAGAGACTTGCCTGCTCTTTTCACAACTCGTGATCTCAAACCCACGGAACACCCCATGAGAGGGTGTTTTCAGCTGGCCGTGACGCATTTCCCAACCAACAACCTCTGAACAGCGCGCATCTGCCATCGTCCAGGCCCGAATAATCGCTAAACTCCAACAGCCAAACGCACGGTGCCCGGCCGAGCTGCGGCTCAATCTCGGTCGGGTTCCGTTGAAACGCGCATCAATCATGTTTAAAGTGGGCATTGCCACCTGCCCACCTGCCAGGTGCACCCACCTCCCACCTCCCACCTCCCACCTTGGGTAAAACAAGTTACGCGAAAGACTAGCCGAACGATCGTTTTCCTGTTTGCTGGCTTCAGCGTCATGACACTGGCGAGTGGCTCGCTGGCCGCCGATCCGCAGGCCGCGGATGCAAACGGTGTTGCTTTCTTTGAAGCGAAAATCCGTCCTGTGTTTGTGTCGCACTGCTATGAGTGTCACTCGTCGGAATGGCGAGTTTGGTCGAACACCCGATACAAGCAAGGACGACCTAGACGGTCGTGATCATAATGCCAAAGGTTACACAATATTCCTCGCCGGTGGCGGTGTGAAAGGCGGTTTCCAATACGGTGCAACCGATGAATTGGGATGATGAATTGGGATATAGTGCTGTGGCGGGAAGAATGCACTTGCACGATATGCACGCCACGGTTCTCCATTTGATGGGGTTGGACCACACGAGACTCACCTACCGGTACGGCGGACGAGACTTCCGCTTGACTGACGTGTTCGGTCGTGTCATCGAGGAATTACTAGCCTAGTAGTGCTACTTCTAGAGGACCCAGGCAGGTCGGCACGTCGCACCACCAGCTTCGCGACTTCACGCACTTAACGAATTTTCAGTCACTTGACGTAGCCGGTCTCGCGCGTCAGGATCTGCAACACGGTTTGGACGTGTCGTCTTTCTCATCCTGTGATTCCCGAAAAATTGAGACCATGTCAGAAGGGCAACGAGTTTTCTTAGCGGTGGATCTTGGCGCTTCGAGCGGCCGAGTGGTGGCGGGCCTGTTCGATGGCGTTCGCTTGTCACTGGAAGAAATCCATCGATTCCAAAATGGCGGCGTTCTGTTTGGCGACCGATTACACTGGGACATCGTTCGACTTTGGCGAGAAATCACCAAGGGATTGCGAAAGGCGGCGATCAGATTCGGTGACTCCGTGGTCAGCGTGGGAGTTGATACTTGGGGAGTTGATTTCGCACTTTTCGCTGGTGATCGACTGCTTGAAAATCCAATCCACTACCGCGATCACCGAACCGACGGGATTTACGAGTCGGCGTTCTCGATTTTGCCCAAAGAGACGATATTCGCCGAAACTGGGCTGCAGTTCATGCCGTTCAATTCGCTCTTTCAACTTCATGCGTTACGCCTGGAGAACTCGCCCGTATTGCAACACGCAACTCGGCTGCTGATGATTCCAGACGTATTCCACTGGCTGCTGAGTGGCCAGATGGTGAACGAATACACCAACGCTACCACGACTCAATTACTCGACCCGCGGGCCAGACAATGGTCGGCAAAACTGATTGAAGCCTTTGACTTGCCTAGCCAGTTGTTCACCCACATCGGGCAACCGGGTGAGGTCATTGGCGGACTGCGAAAGTCCGTGGCCGAAGCGACAGGCCTATCGTCCGTCCAAGTCGTTCTGCCGGGAACGCACGACACCGCATCGGCGGTGATGGCGGTGCCGGCAAGCGGTGAACCGACCGACCGACCAAACTGGTGCTACATCAGCAGCGGAACATGGTCGCTGATGGGTGCTGAGGTCAAGAATCCGATTATCAACGATGATTGCTTCCACCACAACTTCACCAACGAAGGAGGTGTTGGGGGAACCACTCGGCTTCTCAAGAACATCGCCGGGCTGTGGCTCATTCAAGAGTGCCGTCGTATCTGGAGCCTACGCGGTGAAGATTGGGAATGGGAAGATTTTGTGCAGATGGCCGACTCGGCGGAAGTCTGCAAGTACTTCTTCAATCCCGACCACTTGCGATTCACTGCCCCAGATGACATGCCAGCGGAGATTTGCGCCGCTTGTGCCGATGCAGGGCAGGGGACTCCCCAAACGGAAGCGGAAATCGTCCGCGCCGCGTTCGATAGTCTGGCGCTACGATACCGCATGGTATTTGATTGGACCGAACAATTGACCGGTGGCCCAATCGACACCATTCATATTGTAGGTGGAGGTGTGCAAAACCAACTTCTCTGCCAAATCACAGCCGACGCATGTCAGCGCCGCGTCCTCGCCGGACCCGTGGAAGCAACTGGCATCGGTAACATCATGATGCAGGCGGTGGCCCACGGTGATGTTCAGTCGATCACCGCGGCGCGAGAGATCGTCAGTAATAGCTTCGAAGTTCGAGAGTACACACCTCGCAATAGCTCCGTTTGGAATGACTCGCTAGTCCGTTTCCGTGAAATCGATTCATAGTACGCAGCTTCTAACTTAGGATGTGAACCATGTTACGCGTTGGGATCACTGGGATTGGTTTTATGGGCTGGATTCACTGGTTAGCCTATCAGCGGATTTCGGACGTTGAGGTTGTCGCCATCTGCACTCGCGATGAAAAAAAACGGAATGGGGATTGGACGTCGATTCAGGGGAACTTTGGTCCTCCCGGCGAGCAAGTCGACTTGTCCGAAACTGCCTGCTACGAAACGGTCGATCAATTGCTCGCCGATCCGAACATCGATCTTGTCGATGTCTGCCTACCGCCATATCTACATGAGCAGATCACGATCGACGCCTGTGCGGCTGGCAAACACGTGTTTTGCGAAAAACCGATGGCGTTGACGGATGAAGCGTGTCAGCGAATGCTCGCCGCTGGCGAATCGAATGGTGTGCAAGTCTTCGTTGGCCAGGTGTTGCCTTTCTTTCCCGAGTATAAATTCGTTTACGAGAACGGCCTGGAAAAGGGCGACTTTGGAGACCTGTTGGGAGGCCACTTCAAACGGATTATTTCCGACCCTGAATGGCTGACAGACTTCTACGACCCAGAGCGAGTTGGTGGTCCACTGGTCGACCTGCACGTGCACGATGCGCACTTTATTCGGCTGATTGCCGGCCGACAGCCGACATCGGTTGCCAGTCAAGGACGCATGAAAGGCGACGTGGCTCAGTACTGTGCCTCGTTGTATCACTTCGCTGATTCCCCACTCGTCATCAGTGCAACATCGGGCGTCACGATGCAACAAGGTCGATCGTTCACGCACGGCTTCGAGATCCACTTCGAACGCGCTACGTTGTTGTACGATTTTTCCGTTCTTGGAGGAGAACCGGCACTCGCTCAACCGCTCACCGTTCTCCACGAGAACGGCTCCGTCGAGCAACCTCAACTCGGCGGTGATCCGGTCGATGCGTTCGTTGCTGAAATTGCGGAGATCGCTCGCGCATTGAGCACCGGGGAACCCTCTCCTATCCTGCATGGAAGCCTTGCCCGCGACGCAATTCAACTTTGCCATGCTCAAAATCGATCCGTTCAAACGGGACAGGTCGTTAATCTGCAGTAAACTGACAGGGAACCACCGATATTTATCCGGGAGCGATGAGTGATGAATGGGCAAGTGCAACTAGGGAAACTGACGCGACGGGAATTTCGACAACGAATGGGTAGCGGCGAACTAAAAGCGGCGATCTTGCCCCTTGCGGCGACCGAACAACATCTTGAACATCTGGCGATGGAACACGATTGGCGTAGCGCGCAACACATTGCTGTAGAGGTTGCCCTGAAACTCGCACCCCAGGTGGTGGTTGCCGAACCACTACAGGTTGGTATCAGCGAACATCACATGTCCCATCCCGGTACGCTCACCTTGCAACCCGGTACGATGATGGTGGTCGTAAGCGACTTGATCGACAGCCTTATCCGCGGTGGATTCCACAACATCTTGTTACTCAACGGGCACGGTGGCAACGTCGCCCCCTTCAACAACGTCTGGGACCAGTACCTGAGGAAGTTCCAAGTCAATCTACAGTTCCTCCCTTACTGGGACGTACTCACTCAAGAGGACGCCGAGTTGCTGGAAACCAAGGTGCTCCCCGGTCACGCACAGGAATTTGAAACGGCGTTTGGATTGGCGGCGTTCCCCGATAACGTTCGCACTGACATGTGGGAAGACCAGGACGACAAGGCTCCAGCACTCGCCACTGCCGAGAATGGACAGATCCTGATCGATCGCACGGTAGACCGCGTTGCTACCTACCTGCAAGAGATGATCGATGGCCAACGCGTCGCTGAAGTGCCGGCGTTCTTCCCGTAGTTGCCAAACCTCAAATCCACCGGCACAAGGCCGGTGGGGTGAATTGGTCACCGAAATGTGTGGCACTGGCTCTGCCAGTGCTTTGGCGTGATCTTGCAAGACCCGAGGCTAGCGCCTCCGGCTCAACAAAAAATCGACATCATGGCTTGGCCAACTTAACGATCAATTCGACTTTCTTTTCGTCGCGAACTACGACCAGCTTGACCTCGTCTCCTGGCTTAGTCCGCTGTAATGCGGCTACCATTGAACGGACATCGCTAATCTTGGAACCAGCAATCGATTCAATCAGATCACCCGCCTTAAGGCCGGCAATCGCGGCTGGGGAATTCTCTCGAACTTCCCGAACGGAAACGCCCTCATTTTCCTTGTAGGTTGGCAAGAACCCTAGATTCGGTACTCCGCGACGTCGGACGCCGCGGCCCGTTTGTTGATACGTCGGTCCCTTGTCCGCATTGACCATAGCCACAATGACCTCTTCGCTGTAGTTCACCACACGAGCGAGTCCGGGGATATTCAGGGTCTCATAATCATCATCTGGCGTGTGGTAAATTTTTGTGTGACCGGTGAAGAAGAACAGCACCGGGACCTTTTTCTGGTAGAAGCTATGATGGTCGCTCGACCGTGCTACTGGCCGAGACTTTTTGAGCTTTAAGCCGTGGTCGTCCGCAAACGAATCGAGAACTTCGTCAAAGGTCGAACCCGAGCCGACTCCGTGGATCTCCAGTTGATCGTCGCGGAGATTGCCAATCATGTCATAATTGAACATGGCCACGGTCTTTTCGATTGGAACCAGTGGTGCTTCTGCGTAGAACCTGCTGCCGAGCAATCCACGCTCTTCGCCACTGAACGCGATAAAGACGACTCGGCGACGAGGTTTGTCACCTTTCGTCATCCGACGTGCCAACTCGATGAGTGCAGCCGTGCCGGATGCGTTGTCATCGGCCCCATTGTGCACCGAATTATCTCCTTGCCGCCGCGAGCCATAGCCACCGTAGCCCAAATGATCGTAGTGGGCTCCGACGACGACCGTTTCATCGGCCATGGGACCTTCACCCTCTAAGACACCGGCCACGTTTACGGTTTTGGCAGTCGTGTTGGCAAACTCGCCACGGAACTTGACAGTCCAACCTTTCAGAATCTGGCTGATCGGTTTCAGCTGGCCATCAATGTGAGATTCAATCGACGCGATCGATGTCAAACTTGTGTCACCTGCCTTGACAGGCACTTTCTCCAGCAGTTGGTTCGCTGCACCCTGCGAGAGGTGTGCGAACGCCAACTTGCTTTGAGCCAAGTTCACTCCACCTTGTGGTACAAAGGCGTCGCGTTCTTCCTTTTTGACAGTGAAGGGGTCATTGACCAATAAAATGCCTGCCGCTTTGCGGTCGGTTGCCTGCTTGATCTTTGCACGAAAATAGGAGTGGGCGGTTACTTTGTCGCCATCAAAGACGCTTTCTTTGTTGTCCTGCTGCGGCTCCCGGCGGATCAGCAACACAAATTTTCCCTCCACGTCGATGTCCGCGTATTCATCGTAGTCAAAATCGGGCGCCGAGATTCCGTAGCCAACAAAAACGATCGGTGCTTCCACCTCTTCTTGGCCGGGTGTGAAATACGCCTGAAAATCCTTCGCAAACTCTAACTTCCACACCTTGTCATCGGGACCGGTGATTTCCAGATAGGTTCTTTCGGCGATCGGCTTACGACCCATTTGAACCACAAACGGTTGGTAGAAACTACCATCGGACACAGCACTTGTCAGTCCTGCCTTTTTGAACTCGTCGCGAATGAACTCCGCTGCTTTGTCGAGGCCTTCTGTGCCGGGACCGCGGCCATCCATTTCATCCGACGCCAACAACTTGACATCGTGCGAAAGTCGATCCACGGCGCCCTCGCGCAGTTTCGCGAGATCGATGTCGGCAGCCGACGATAATGCGGGTACGCAAGCAACCAATAAGAGAACCGTGGTGAGAAATCGGGATGACATCGACTATTCCTTTTTCTGGCAACCGCAAATGAAAAAAGAGGCAAAACGGGATGCGTAGTATCAGCGCGACTCAGCGCTGTCGTCACTGTGAACTTCGCATCATACGGTGAAATCTCACCGCATGCTACGGTTTCTTGTTCGGAACGGCACATTGCCGATGCTGAAAATGTCGCCAATCCCGTCCAGCCTCGAGGCAGGCCGCTTAGGGGCCATTCGTGCGAAACGGAGACGCGGGAAGGCCCTCCTTGTTCGACAGGTTTGGCTCAGCAAGTTGACTCCAGCCGAATCGAACGGCAACCGGCTTGGCAACAGAATTGACATGAACGAGGACATCGTCACCATCAACGGTCGCCGACGCTTCGACGAATGCCCCATCATCGCCCGCGATCGTGAACCAGTTGAGCGGTTCACCGTCGCGTGAAACGAGTCCGCCTCCCACATAATCAAAGGAGACACGAATTTTGTTGCCTTCGATCTTCATCGATTTGTAGAGCGGTCCAGAGAAGACGATGTCCGAGTTACCGTACGTTTTGGCAAGTGCCCAAAGAGCCAAGCGGCGGCCGACATCTTGCTTGTTCGCCGGATGAATATTCTTCAGGTTGGCGATGTCGACCGTCACCGCCATTCCAGTATGTGGGATTTGTAGCGAGGCCGTTTGCGCCTCCCAGATTCCCGCCAAACGTGTCGGGTCTCCGCCGTAGGTATAGGGAGCCAGTTGCACAAAATAGAAAGGCATCGAGTCGTTGTTCCAGACCTTGCGCCATCCGTGAATCAGTGCTTTCATCTTCTCGTAGTACAACATTCCCTCACCATTGTTCGATTCGCCCTGGTACCAGATGGCGCCGCGAATACCGTAGGGAACCATCGGATGAACCATTCCGTTGTAGAGTGCCAAAGGAGATTGATGGTTGATTTTTCCGTTATTGTTTTTCGCCGGGAGGTTTGCCAGATTATCGGCAATGTCCTTGAGGCGGGGCGTTTCCAAAAATCCAACCGGCGGTGTCCAAGGTTCGATACGAGTTCCGCCCCAGTTGCAACCGATTAATCCGATCGGAACCTCCAACTCGCTCTGCAATTCACGACCAAAAAAGTAACCGACGGCAGTGAAGCCGGCGACGGTCTCCGGCGAACATACCTGCCAACCGGGTGACGGCACGTCGGTAGCAGGTTCTTCGGCAGGACGGTGGCCGAATTTAATGTGTCGGATGGTCGGGTGCTTGGCCGCCCCGATTTCTTCCTTCGCGTTGTTCGAGCGAGATACTGGCCATTCCATGTTGGATTGACCGGAGCACAGCCAGACCTCTCCGACAAGAACATCATTGAATTCAAGTCGGTTCTTACCTTCAATGACGAGCTTGTGAGGGCCGCCTGCTTTCTTGGCGGCAAACGTCACCATCCACTTGCCGTCGTCGCCCGCCGTTGTCTTCTGTACTTGACCGTCCAACAACACATGAACTGCGGTGCCCGCATCTTCCCAACCCCATACCGGTATTGTTTTTTCTCGCTGCAGCACCATGTTATCGCTGAAGATCTTCGGAACATTGAGGTCGGCGAAGAGATGAGCCGGCGCAAATAGCAGCGTGTAGATAGCTAGAACGGCAAGTGGTTTTCTTCGTCGCATGTTGATCTCTCTTTGGCTGAAAAGTGGAAGGGCCGAAACAAGTCGCGCGACGCACACTAGAAAATCCGTGTCCGTACGCGTTCACCAGGATCTCGTTGCACTAGCCGTCCTTGGACAATTCCGCATACGTCTGGACTAAGTCAAGTTGATCACCGGTCTGCTGCTGTAATTCGCGTAACTTCGCAAACATCTCTCTGATTCGCGTTCGTTGCGAGGCATTCTCGGCCAGATTGTTCAATTCATCTGGGTCGTTCTTCAAATCGTAGAGTAAGACAGTCTTGGATTTCGGATAGAGGATCAGCTTGTAGTCGCTATCAATCACCATTCGTTGCAATTGAAGATACCCGCCGTAGATCTGCGAATAGTTACTCGCCCTTTCGCCTTGGATGACCGGAACAAGTGAGCGGAAGTCAACGTAATCCGGTTTTTCAACACCAGCCCATTCCAGCGTTGTCGGCATGATGTCTTGCAAATAAACATCACCACGAACTTGTCGATTCACGGGTACATTGGGGCCGGCCACGATCAAAGGGACGCGGACGCTGTGGTCGAATAGATTCTGCTTACCCATCAATCCGTGATGGCCGCACGCCAATCCATGATCGGCGGTGAAAACAATGTATGTATTCGCGGACTTTCCAGTCGCTTCAATCGCGTCCAAGATACGACCGATCTGCCGATCCATGTGTGTAATGATGGCGTAGTATTCCTGTCGATGGACCTTGACGGCATGTGTAGTTCGAGGAAACGGTGCTAGTTTTTCGTCGCGAAGAGTCTCGCCAGCGCCCATCGCCGCTCGATGAGGATATAGGTCGACGTAGCTGTCCGGTACGCGGATCTTGTCCAGAGGGTACATGTCGACGTACTCTTGCGGAGCCTGCCGCGGATCGTGGGGCGCGTTGAATGCTAAATACATAAAGAATGGTTGATCCTGCGTCGCCGCCTCCTGCAAAAATCCAACCGCATCGTCGCCCAGCACCTCACTCCAATGTTTTCCATTCTGCCAGAAACCGCCAAAACTCGTGTCAAAGGGGGACCACGGATCGGGTTGTCCGAGCAGTGGTCGGTTGTAACCGGCCGGGGTCTGCTTCGGCATGCCACCGCGCACATGACCGGCAACATCAAACGCTTCCGTTGCGTTTGCTTTCACATGCCACTTGCCCGTGAAATACGTACGATACCCGGCACCCTTCAATTCTTCTGACCAAAACTTACCCGCCTGACGGAGTTTTTCTGCATCCTTATACACCGCGTTTGCCTTCCACAGGAAACGTCCAGTGTTGAGCATCGTGCGACTGGCGATGCAAACTGCCCCGCTCCAGGAACCCATGTTATAGGCGTGGGTCATTGTGATGCCACGGCGCGAGAGGCGATCGAGATTGGGCGTGCGGATTTCGTCATTGCCCAACGCAGCGATCGAATGGAACGTTTGATCATCCGCAAAGATGAAGACAATATTCGGTTGTTCCGCTGCGTGACATATGCGAGTCAATGCTGTCGTTGCAGTTAGGATCGTCAGACAAAGACCAAGAAAATCGATACGTCGTCGTCGCATGATCAACTCCCGTCATGCCAAAGAAATAGTCACAGGTGCAGGATTTCAGGTTTCACTAAATGCTCTGTCGAAGCATCATCATAATCCCATCCGATCCTATCGTCTCCTACCCTCGTGGCCAAACATTGCCATCCCGTGAAACGGACTTGGCAGCCCAGGTACCGTTCGGCGCTCCGTCACTTGGCTCTCGCGGGCCAGGACGTTAGTCTGTGCAAGGACAGGTTGAATCCTAAGGACTCTTGACGACGAGTTGCCGCGTATGATCATTCGCACGATTTCATTATCTTTCGGTTCAAGTCTCTTATTGGCAATGCTGCCGAATCTTGCCGTCGCCGGCGAATTACAGCCACTTCGCTACAATAACGCCGATTTGGTCGTCGATCTCGGCGTCGGATTGTGGGCGTGGCCTGTCCCGTGTGATGCGGACAACGACGGTGACTTTGATTTGATCGTCTCTTGCCCCGACCAGCCGTCCAATGGCATCTGGCTATTCGAGAACACCAGCGGCGATACGGCAAGAAACAAATTTCCCGTCTTTAAGCCAGCGCGACGACTGAGCAGCACGGTGCACTATGTGATGCCGAGTTACGTTGATGGAGGTCTTCGAATCCTGACTCCCGGACAGGAGCACTTGAATTTCCTTGAGACCGGACTCGATGAACGAATAAGACTGTCTGTGCCTGCGAAATTTTACAAACCGGCAGGCAGGCAAACCAAGGGTCCGAAGGTGCGCCATAACCAATGGCGATACGTCGACTACGACGGTGATGGAGCATTGGATTTAGTCGTTGGGATCGAGGACTGGAGTTTCTATGGTTGGGACGATGCTTGGAACGAGCATGGAGATTGGACCAACGGTCCCTTGCACGGATTTGTGATCCTCTTTCGCAATCGAGGCACCACGTCCAAACCCGATTACGCCGAGCCGATTAAGCTACAAGCCGACGGGAAGCCGATCGACGTCTATGGTTGTCCCTCTCCCAACTTCATCGATTTTGATTATGACGGTGACCTGGATCTGTTATGCGGCGAGTTTGTTGACGGCTTCACTTACTTCCAAAACACCGGCAGTCGTAAATCCCCTCGCTATGATGTCGGCAAACGGTTATGCCGGCCGGATGGTTCGCCGTTGAAAATGGACCTTCAAATGATTGTGCCCGTCGCCTTTGATTGGGATCGAGACGGAGATCATGACTTGGTGGTTGGAGACGAAGATGGTCGCGTGGCGCTGGTAGAAAACACCGGCAAGTTTACGACCGATGGGACCCCATTGTTCCTGCTGCCTCGGTATTTCAAACAAGAAGCCGATACGCTCAAATGCGGCGCGTTGGCCACGCCTGTTGGATTTGATTGGGACGGTGACGGAGACACGGATCTGCTTGCTGGAAATACGGCGGGCTATATTGAATTCTTCGAAAACCTGAGCGGACCGAATGTTGAGGAACCGAAATGGGCAGCCCCGCGGCGGTTGAAAGCTGGGGACACGGTCTATCGATTGCAGGCGGGACGGAACGGGAGCATTCAGGGCCCGGCGGAATCTAAGTGGGGCTACACAACACTGAGTGTCGCGGATTGGAATGACGACGGTGTTCCGGATATCGTCGTCAACGGAATTTGGGGCCGCATTGATTGGTTAGAGAACGTCGGTACCCGCACTGCACCACGCTTGGCCGCGCCGAAACAGATCAAAGTGGAGTGGTCGGATTCGCCGTCAAAACCCGAGTGGTTCTGGTGGAAACCCGAACCCAAACAACTCGTCACGCAATGGCGAACCACACCGCTCGCTATTGATTGGACCGGCGACGGCCTCATCGACCTGGTGATGTTAGACCACCAAGGTTTTTTAGCGATATTTGAACGTGTGAGACGCGGTGATGAACTCATGCTACTCCCGCCGCGGCGTCTGTTTTACGGCTCCAACCTTTCGGAGACCGACAGTAAGCATCGAGTGAAGAATAAACAACCAGGCCCGCTTCGACTCAACAAGGACTCGGCCGGCCGAAGCGGACGGCGAAAACTGTGCATTGTCGATTGGAATGGCGATGGACGTCTCGATTTCCTCGCCAATTCAACGAACGCTAACTTGCTGTTGCAGACAGGTCGCAAGGATGGAGTCTGGTGGTTCGAAGATCGTGGACCACTGGTCAAACAGAATATCCAAGGGCACACCACCAGTCCCACAACTGTCGACTTTAACGGTGATGGAGTTCCCGATTTCCTCGGTGGTGCGGAGAACGGTCGATTCTACTACATGCGAAACCCGCGCTCCGAATAGTGCCGATCGGTCCCACTCATTGGAAAAAAGAAAGCTCGAATCGAGTACGCCAATGGAGGCGATTGTGCTGATTGTGATGATCGTCAGCCGATCAAACTGGAGAGCATACAGCCCAGCGCAAAGCAGACAATGATCACCGTAACTGCTTGCCATTGAGAAATCCGAGATGTGCGACGGTGGAGCATGCGGCGATGTGAGCGAGTGGCGATGTGAACGAGTGGCGAAATGACACAATATCTGCGTGAAATTTAGCTCACACTCTATAGGAGCGGCGGCAATTACACCGCAGCGTACCGAGTAATTCAAGTCGAGAACGATTTGTTCGTGCCGATTGTCCAGAAAAAAACGGCCGCTCGCCATTTTGGCAAGCGGCCGTCTCGTAAACCAAGCCCCGGTCGAAGTGCGACGAGGTGAGTCGCTGCGAGAAAAGCGTGAACCGAGCGTGCTATTGCACATGCCCATGTGATGGTTCAGGCCAACGCGGTAAAGTTGGTCCCTCTGTCGGAATCAACCGGGGTTTGTTATTTCATTCGGTATTCTAGCTCGAACCCAACTGGTTCGAGGGGATGAATTATAAAATCGGCAAAAAAGTTCTCGAGCTTGCCTAAATTTCACGTGAAAACCAAAGTAGTTGGCAGGGGTGTGCGCCAGAGGATTTTGTGAGCCGTAGGCGCTAGCCTCGAGTTTTTCAACATCACGCGTTGACTGGAAAAGGACCGAGGCAGCGTGCCTCACGCGAAAAATGGCAAAGCCAGCTCTTTAACATCTTGACGAGCCAGAAATACAAGCACGAACCGCCGGTCTTTCACCCGCCCTGAGACCGCTAGCGCGTTCGGTTTACGATTGCGACGAACGACGTCGCGTGGCAAACCAGACGGCACCCAAGACGAGTAGGCAGATGACGATGGTCATGGTCTGACGGACGGACGCGTCGTTTACGGGCTGCGCGGTCAATTCAACGGCGCCACGGGTGGCTTGAAAATAGAGAGGCGTGCCCCTGATGGGAATCTCCAAGTCGACGCTGGCCAAACTACCCATCGCTTTCACTTCGTCAAAAAACACTTGCGGTCCTAACCCGGACTGATCCAAGAAATCTTGATTTGATTGTTCATTCTGCTGCTCCCCTGATGAACGCACTGTCTGCTGTGGAGCGGCCGCCAATCCTGCCATGCTACGGCCGCCTCCGCCAGGTCGTTCTTGACCAACAATTCCGCCAGCGGCATTCTGCGATCCGCGACCGCTGCCAGGCTGTTGTCCTGATTGACTGAACTCAGGTTGGGCGTTGGGCTGTCCGTCCTGCTGTGGCATCCTTGGCATGTTCGACACTTTTTCGTTGTCACCAACCAAATCAATCTGACGAGCGATATTACCGAAAGATGCTTTGAATTGGCCGCGACTTTGTCCGCCACTCTGTCCGCCTTGGCCGCGTGGTTTTTGGGCGACATCTTCCCCGCCATCCTTGCCAGCCCTCACCTTATTACCTAATTCAAGTTTATTTTTGCCAAACCACTCCTTGTTAAACCGACCCTCTGCCGGCTTGCTGTCGTCTGATTTTCCCTTCCCGCCTTCATCCATCGGAATATCAAAGTTGGCCTCGGAGTTGGTGACGATGTTCGTTGCCCGGTTTGAATCCTGTCCAGCGAACAGGTCATTCAACGCATAGCGGTTGTCGGGTTGACCTTGCAGCTGCTGGCCTCCACCCGGGAAGTTCTGCGCAATCGCTTCCTTCGCCTGCTGAACGGACCTCTGATTTCTTACTTGTTGTTCTGCGAGCTTGCCATTCGCTTTATAGTCGTAGACCAGCGATTCCTCGACTTGTGCTTCCAATCGCTCGATTGCCAACATCGCTCGGCGCTGTTCGAATTTAGATCCGGATGACAGGTTTTGTGCTTTGACAGCGATTTGGTCCTCTAGGTACATCTGTCTTCCCAAGAACCAGTTCTCTCTGTTGGATTGCGAAGCACCCTTGAAGTTGAGCCAGCGGAGCTTTTCTGGCAAATGCAGTTCAACTTGCGTGCGTTCGACGTTGATGTTGATCGTGCGAACAAACGGAAACTTGACCGTGGACAAGCTGGACAGATTCCCGATGCTTCCCGCGTAGAGAACTTTCACGATATAGTCCGAGTCGCCGACCTGAGTTCGCACGAGCGGTATGCGGACACGTCCGTCTTTTCCTGCCACAATGGCCGGTTTGACGGGCTCTTCGGCGACGTGCGTCGTCCACAATTTACCATCCTTGGGTAGCTGAATTTCCAGATAAGGTTCAGTGATGTTCTCTACATAGAACAGCTGTCGTGCCCGATAGACACCGGCCGCGTCAACGACCATGGTCATTTCGGAGTGATTGATCCTCGCGTCGACGGTCTTGAGTGTCTCACGAACTTCACTACGAAAACTGAGTTCCCGTTCGGTTGCGCCTCGGCTTACTTCATAGGCTCGTGTGATGTCCAGATCGGCAAGCGAACGCCAACGACGCTGGCTGTTGGCCAGCTGAATCATACCGGTAAACTCTTCAACGACCAGCTCATCACGGCCTTCGTTCTGTAGTGTCACATACTGTTGTTCAACCGTTCCTGTCTGCACTCGCGGGATCGGCGCAACTTGTGTTTCGGCGTCGGCAAGACGGTCGTTTTCCACGACAACACGGATCTGATCCATCAAGTCGTCTTGCAACTCCAATTGAACTTGGATCCAGTCTGGATCATTTTCGACAGGTGTAATCGTCTTCGCCCGCAGCGACGGAACTCGAAAACGCGCGTTTTCAAAGGAGGCAGGGAGTTGGAATTGCAATTGTCGTATGCCAGCTTCGACAACTCGGAATTCTAGCAAGATCGTCTCTTCGATCGATTGATCCGTGATACGAACGTTCGTGAGCGTTGTTGCTCGCACGACCGGTTCGCGCTTCGCGATCGAGAGTTCGCCCTGGTAGGCTGAATTATCGAGTCGCAGCGCGATACCGCCACGGCCAAGTTGACGTTGCTGCGGCGTTAACCAGGCATTGGCTCTATCCAGTGGAATCGTCTGCGCGGCGACTAAGTTCAACGCTTGAACTCGATACGCCGGATCAACTTGAACGACCATTTGCCCGGTCTGCCGTACAACGTCTTGAATGTTCACCACGGGAAGAGTCAGGCGACCATTCTCGTCCATCGCCGGTAGAAGTCCTCGCAGTACAAGCGAGAACGGACCGTGTTGTGCCTTGGTCAAATAGATCGTAAACCGTTGTGTATCGTCGTTCGGTATCGTGACCCACTCGGGTTGAGAGATGGTGCGAAGCTCAAATCCGCTGGGAAGATCCATCGTCACGACGTGGACTGGAATTTCCTTTACGTCGAACCTGACTCGCATCTCCCATTCCGTCCGCCGCGGTGAGATTCTGACAATCGACTCAACGATGCTCTCGGTTTGTTGTGGAATTGAGCGGGCGATTATCGTCGCGGAGAACCCGTTGGTGACGAAACGATACGTTTGGAATGGTCGAATCGTCAGAGGACTCTCCTCTTCCCCCGCCGCGCGCATCAGCTGTTCCGCTGCCTTATCGTTGGCGTCTGCACGGCCAAGCTGATTGAGATCTTGGATGTTTAACTCCATGCGAGGACTGCGGCGAATCGCGATCGACCCCATGTGCAACATGGCGTCGGGTACTTCCACCACGGGTAACGGAATCGTCGACAATCCATCGGCCACGATGCGCTCCCGACGGGAGAGAAAGACCGTCATCTGCTCGCGCTCGGTAACGTCTTTTAGCAGTTCAACGTCCAATCGCCCGTCCTTGACCTCCCAGCCCCGCACGTTGTCTCCGATGACCTTCTCTAGTAGATACCCTTGTGGAATGTCTGCCGACAGCGTGCTGCGACGACCACTTCGAAACTCATAGAGAATTCTCCACGCTAGTCGTAAGCCGTCCTCCTGCACATCCAGCACGGCAAACGAGTTCGCCGTTAGACTGCGGTCCACGTCTGCCGCAGCGACCCGCGGCCGAAATTGCATCGTCAGGTCACCTGTGGTGTTCATCGCCACACGAAGCGATTGGTTGTCCTCACTCGTCGTGTAATTGGTGCGGTCCGGAATGCCACTAAACCGCACGTCGGTGTTGGCTGCCGGAACTCGAACCGCAAGTACGTTCGTTGCCGCTACTGGCAGCCTTCCGCTTAAACGCCGCCATCCTCCTTGCCGCGTCAGTGGAAACCGCACCGTCAGACTCAACGTGTGCAATCCTACAGTGTCGAGGTAGAGCATATGAACTGGGCCAGACGGCGCCTGCCGCTGTTGCTTTTGGGCGTTCGCGTTCGCACCCTTTCCGGCGACCGGTTGTGCCGACACGACCTGCAGCCTCGCCGGACGATCATCTACCAGAGCCTCAACGATGACACCTCCCTGCAAGGCAAGTGGAACGGCCGTGACCTCCTTCGAGTAGACCTCAAACTTGAGAGTACCCTTAATCTCCAAGTGGTCGCCGTCAACCAGCGCAGTTTCGTAGGCAACGCCCGCTAGTGAATAGGGCACAACGGGTTGCGGGTCCAAGGGCTGACTCGGGTACGCCAGATTCCAGAGCCGTACATAGAGTGCATACGGAACGAGAACATTATCAGCGACAACCGATGGATCATCACCCTGTTTGTAGGGAACGATGATGGCATTCTCTGGCAATTGAATTTTCTCGCCACCGGCCAACGCGCGTAGCGCTTTGAGGATTTCGTCTGGTGTTGCTGTTTGACTGTAGGCGTCGCGACTGAGAAACAGCAGGATCATCATGCTCGCCGTCGTGATGAACCGACGCGAATGTCGACTCAACCACGACAGAATGGCCAGTGCAATCTGCAGGGGAATGGTAGCGATCAACCCAATCAGAATAGCCGACCGGAAGACATCCCATTCCGTCTCTCTGGCGAGCAGGATCGGCACGATCACGGCGACGCCAAAGACCAGCGCAAAAAAGCGAATCTTCGTCTTGAGCGGGCGAAAGGCGAGCAGTAGGCCGAGGAGCAGAGTGAGCGCAAACGCTGCCGCAGCGATCCAGTGAATACGATGGCGGTCGACAAACTGTAGCCGAACCGCGGACGTTCCACCCAACGACTTCATGGTGGCAACTTCGTCCAAGTTTTGGAAGTCATCGCTCCAATCGATGGGCAGGCTTCGCATTCCCTGTAGAGCCCACACCGTGATCTCTCCTAGGTCACGCGTACTGTCTGAATTGTCAATGGCAATCGTCTGAGGCACTGCAGAAGGACTGTCGGCAGCGTCATCACCCGGCATCTCTTCGTCATCTGTTTCAGCTGCGTCGCCATCCCCGGCCATCGGTTCTGCCGGCCTGGTCGGTTGCATTGTCCTCGAATCAAATCCTCCGAACGTGGGAGTCTCCGAGTTGAAGCCCTCCGCTAAAAACTGAAGATCAAGATTTTCCGTTGCTGGATATTCGCTTGTTGCCGCCGCCGAGTCCACTTCATTGGCCCAGGGGCTGGTGCCGTAGGTATCGTGATAGTTGTGAGCAGCGAGAGCCAGCTGTTTGAGACTATTGCCTAAGCTAACCGGTTTCAATTTTTGTTGCACCGTCCAGCGATTGTCTCCAGAGACGATCCAACCTGATGGTGCGGAAACAAGCCACTGCACGTCGGCGATCGGGACGGCGACACGGTCACCCGCTTCCGGAGCTACAAACAGCCGGGGCATTTCTGCGTTAGCCGCTCCCCACACTTGAAACGAGTTGAAACGGCTTTCAAAAACGATTCTTAAGTCGTGAACATTCGTCGTCGTGTTCGCGGGCACATGGACCAACACGTATTCCTTTAAATGCTGTGGTGCCAATGGCTCGCCGTCCAGAAGAATCGACCATAGCTTCGCCTGCTTGGGCAACTGGACGAACAGCATCACCGGCTTGCTCTGCAGCTGATATCGGGCGACCGTTTGCGCGGCGCCGTTCACCGAGATTCCCGTAAACAACTCCGCCCGCTGCACAATCACCGAGGGCAGAAGAAATGTCTCTCGTGACGTGATGTTCACAGTCAGAGCGGGGATACTGCCGGAGTAGCCGTAGGCGCCCAGCAAACGCCGGCCAGGACGATACTGGGCAGTCGACAATTCACCAACATCCACGCGACGAGCTTCCGTTTCCAGCGTGACATCCAGATCTGCATGACCCTCAACTGCAAAGACTCCGGACTGATACAGTACATCCGACACCTCAACGCCTGGTAACGACGCTTCCAGTCCATTTTGTTCGTCGATCACAAGTGGACTTTGGAATCGCATTCCAATACCAAGAGACCCGACCCGATTGACGTCCAGAGGGACATCATTTGCCAGCAGAACTTCCCATTCTCTTTTCCCATCGACGATCGCCGAGTTGTACTCCTTCACCACGGTGAACCCGAGTCCCCAGATCGACACCTCCTCAGGCGTTTCCTCCGGCAGGCTAATCGTCAGACGACGTGTTGTTGCTTCCCGAACGGTTACGTTGATCTCGTATTGGGCCGTAAGCCCTTGCGGTGTCAACGCATAAAAACTGAATGTCCGGGCTGTCAGTTGACTTTGGTTAGGCTCGACGGAAAACTGACCACCGTAGGGCATCGATTCAAACCGATAGGCCAAATCCGATTTCGTCGTCAGGCCGAATTCTTCTTTTTCCTGTTCATTGAGCACCGACAGCCCGTCCAGGGCGATGGGCCGCACGCCGAGATCATTGATAGCTAACGCCGCGATCGCACCGCGTTCAATAACGGCATCTTGCACGCGAATTAACGGGAAATCGACCTGTTGGTTTTCCCATTCGTCAAGCCAACCCGACGGGATCTGGGATGCACGTAGCTCCACCTGATACGGTTCGCCGGGCACAGCACCCTGGGGAAGTCGCACATGGTACGTGTCGAAGCCATCCTGGCCCACATACCGTTCGAAGGGAAGCTCGGTCCCGCCCGCATCACGAACATACTGAATCTTCCAGTCAGCCGGTGCGGTGAAGTCAAAGGCAAATACTTTACGTATCTGCGGCTCCAGAATAAAACCTCCGTCGATCGTCAATTCGCGACGACCAATCGTCATCAGAAAGCTGGTCATCGTGTCCAACTGGGGCGCTGGGTTTTCGATTGTAGCTGATAGAGTATAGTCAGCGGACGGTGCATAGTAGGCCATCAACACGCCATCGACAGTATCCTCGAAGATGGTGCGACCCACTGGAATCAAGCCATCGGCCACAATCTGACGGACGCGCATTTGCGGTTCCACGACGACACCCAACACGGCCACATGACCGTCTACATCCAGCACACGCGATTGCGGAAACGTCCATTGCGTACCATCGCCACTGATCCGCAGATTACGAACCCCATTGACCTTGAGAGTAAATGGTTTTGTGGCAGCTTGGCGTAGATCAACTTCGACGGTTAACCCGGCATCAGCGTCTTCGACGACCCGCCAGCGATCGAGCCACTCGCTCTCCACCGTCGTGATGTCCAAGTCGTCCGGCACGGTAAACCGCACACGTTGGATAGCCCCATGCAGAATGCCCATCGAAATGGACATTTCAACTGTCTCGTACGCGTCCCCAACGCTGGTGATGATCAAGCTTCTCGCCACGGCGGCACGCTCGTCGCGAAGGCGGCGGTTGTTTAATGACATCGTCAGCTTCGTCACGGCACGAGGCACAAGGATTTCAAACTGAGTGATGTTATTCTCGGCATTCACTTCCCGACGAAGAACGTCCGCACCACCCTTGATTTCGACATTCCCGGGAACATCAATTTGCATTGTCGAGGATGCCGGCGAGGGAAGTTGAAAGGAGACGGTCTGCTGAGCGGCAGATACAACGACCGGCAACGCCATTTCTAACTTGAGCTGGTATTTTCCGATCCCTTCGAGAAACAACTTCACCTGTTGATTCGCCGCACGTCCCAAAGCCGCCGGCTCGTCATCGATCGTGGCGGAAAGGAGTGAGACACCGGCGAATTCTAGAGGTACGGCATGCAATCCTTTACGCAATAACTCGATTTGCACACTGCCTCGTATGATCGCCCGTCCGTCGTCGATCGTCATTTGGTAATCGGCGGCAAGTAACGCTGTAGCCAACGGGGCTGTTTCTGCCTTCTTCAGTTCAGCCCGCTGTTTCAATTGCTCGAATTGTTCCCGATCCAGCATGACACGTTTAGGTGCGGCGTCTAGTAGGACCTTCAAATCCTCGATCGGTACCAAGATTTCACGTGTCGGCGTATCTTGCGCTTCCGCATGGTTCGTTGACAGAAAAGCTGCAAAACCAAGCAGAAACACAAACAGCGAGGTCGAATACAAACCGGCAGAGAAATTCCTATTCATCGCTTTCTCCTTCTCGCTGTACGTCTTCATCTCCGATGAAGAATTCACTCTCTTCGCCAGTCGTCGCGTCTACTGTTCCGTCTTCGCTCGATGCCTCTTCGTTTGTCTCAGCTGACTCGTCCGACTCGTCTGACGTCTCTGTGTTTGTCCGAGTCGGCAACCGCCAACGGATGCGGCGAGCAGACCCCATGGTCCAGGCAATTCCGACAACGAGCAGTCCGAGGGCCAATTTACCGTCGATCAAGTGCACACCAAGTGACGGCCAAAAGACGCCGACCACTATCACGGCGATGATCATCCCGCCGACGAGTGTGACGGCCTTCGACAACGAAGAGCGGAACGCAAGCAACGACAACAAGGCTACAACCGCGAACAAGCAGAGATTCAAGTTGCGAAGCGACATGACTCGCAGCGAAAGGCCGGCCCCGGCAGCGGGGCGATGGACCGAATAATAGTAGGCAGTTCCCTGAACGTCAAAACTCTCAACCGGACTATTGACCACGGAGACGCCCTTGCTGATGTCGTCCCATATGTTGCCGGCGCTCGCCCCGCCATACTGGTTGGTCAGTGCATATTCACTCATCGTTTGCAGCCACGGATTGGGATTGTCATCACTCCAGTCGCCGTGCTGCATGATGACGGCCAGCTCTTCTGGAATATGTGCTGTTAGCGTCACCTTTCCCACTGCCGGGTCGCTGGGGAATTCAGGGAGCTCCAGCAGGCCATCAAATGTAGTAGTCGTATAACGCAATTCCACAACAAATGGCGCGTTAGCATCGCCCGTTCGAAGTGGAATGGGAATGTAGAACAGGTCGTCCTCACCACGTTCAAGGTTGGTCGGTTGACCGTTAATTCTGAGTGGCTGAGAATCGAAGGACTGATCCGGTATGACGTTCTTGGGAAATCGGATGGGGACACGTTGTTGTGCCGAACGCATGCGGTACAAGGCTTGAACATCGATTTGATCGCTCCGCGTGACCACCATTCTCAGCCAGCCACGGTCGATACTCGTCCGCTTGACTTCCACAAGGTCATAACGCGTGGCCTGCAATGTCAGCGTCCATTGCTCTTGTTGAAATTCAAAGGCCCTCGACGCATCTTCGATCTGAATTCCATCCATCAAATCAAGTTGGGGATCGATCAGGCGAAGTCCTTTCAAATCGGGTAGCGGACGCACGTCGATCGTGTCGTCGCGAGTGGCGACAATCTGTCCCCAGCTGCGGTCCACTTCTACGGGCAGCAGTCGGGGTACGGGAATCGTGAACGGCTCTCCGACGGCCAATTCACCTTTTGTCTGTTGCCAGGTGAGAACAATATGTTGTTGTCCTATCAGTTCCGACTCACCGGAGAACATCCATGCCACATAACCTTCTGGAACATCGTCCGGCGCGGGATCGATGACCTCGTCACGTATCTGTTTCGTTTCGTTACGGGCCGTGCTGGCGACCTCTACCGGTAAGTCGATACGCAACGACTCCACCGGGCTGTAACGAATGTCAAACGTAAATGTGGATGTGAATGTCGCCACACCTGACTCAACCTCTACCTTCAAGAGCTGTCGCGCGTTGACTTGAGGTCTGCGACGCTGCCCGTTGAGTGACAGTTGTTTGGCTTCATCGCCGTAGGAAAACGCAAGGACTGGTCGAGATTCTGGAAATCGGCCATTCTCGGCGGTCGCAATGGTTTGAAATACCTCGTTCAATGAATCGCTCTTGAGCCCTGTGGTTTCGTCCGGATTGACACGGAGACTCTCGGGTGACCGCACCACGAGTCGCCCGCTGACTCGCTCCACATCCATGGCGACCGACGGGAAGTCGATCGGTATGCTCGCCGATTCTCCAGTCGGTTCCTGAAGTTCGGTATGGTCCAACGTCTTTTCTAACGCTACAACCAGCGCGACATCTCCGATCGCCTTTTGAGTCAGATTGATCTCCAAAGTCGGTGAATCTGTTTCCGGTCCGTCCACTCTTGAACTATCGATCGCCAACTTCTGCGCGCCGCCACATTCGCGACCTTCAACGCGTCGCAATTGATAGCCTGCCGGCAAATTGACGCGAACTTGAAAGACGCCAGCTTTTTCGATGTGCATTAGCAACGTCCAATCGACAAGCATGCGATTGGATTCCAGATAAACTTCCGTCAATTCATCAACGGTGATCCGAGGTTCAATCTTGTCGAGTGAAAATGAGAGAGTGAATGGCAACGCGGAATAACGGTACGAATAGGCCCATGACCGGTTCCGTTGAGCAGCTGGGATTTCGTTGGCATCCAACTGAACCAATCCGTCGGTCGTATTGGCTTTGGAACGCAGAGCAGGTGTTAATGAGACCAACACAGTGCCTTGTTGTCGACCGACATTCGAGGCGGCGATGCGGGGCACGACAACATCCGAAAGATCGTCGCTTGCAAATTTCTCCAAGTCGATCGCGACTTGTTGTTGTTCACGCGCCGGCTCAAACAGTTGAATGATGATCCGCTGAATCTCGCCGTCGTCTTTCACTTCCCATTGGCGAATGTTCTGGTCGAAGACGCCAGCTACTTTGTGGTCGGCGGGAACCTCGATCTCCAAGTCACTGAGTTCGGCGCGGCGGATTCGATAGTTCAGCACGCAATGCGTACGAATCACACCCTCTTCGATATAGACTTGTTGATTGGCATCTACTGCCAACAATGCCGCCAGACCCGATGCTCCTTCGGCGCGCGGGTTCCAGTCGATTCGCACATGATCGGCACTGCCGACGAATGCCAACAGTACCGTTTCCTGTGGCGGTTCAGCAGCCGGATCACCGACAGCTGGAGACTCGGTGGCGGCGATGAGTGGTTGCACATCAATCTTCACGCCGTCCTCAGGTATGCGAATGCTCCAGCGATTGACCGGCGCTTGGGGCGCCTGCATCGAGACGCTATTGTGTCCCGGTGTCTTTTGGATCGCCTTGGCATAAACCAAAGTTAGCTCGGTGATGGACGATTCCTCGGGGGACGGATCCCCATCCTCATCCGCCGCGGCATCGGTAGGTGTTGGTGGATCGCGGCGGATAAGCAGATCGTAGCCGTTCTTGCCGACCACGATGCGAGCTGGCTCACCGCCGATCAACGCCGAGCGAACGGCCGCGTCTTTCAGACGCAGAGGGACACGTTGCCAACCATCTGTCAAAAGTTCGATCTGAAGTTTCGCCGTGACTTCCATCACGTCTTTTCCAGCAACGGCCACGCTGTCGATTTCCGTGATGATCGCTGGCAGGGGAGGAGCCTTATCGGGAGTCTGACGTTTTTTGCTCCTAGCCGCCTCCCACAACTCTTGAAACTTCTCGTAGGGAATAAAAACGCCGCGACCCTTCTTCTCGAAGACTTGGTCGAGACGGTCGTAGGGAACGTAAATGGTCTGTTCCCGAAATTCATTTTTGTTGGCGTCGGTGCCATCGGGCACCTCCTGGGCAAATGCCAGGGCATTCAGAGCAATTAGAAGGACGCTGGTCAACCAAACAGGTCGAAGAGCGCGTACCGTGACTGCGTGGATCATTACCTCGTCCTCATCAAAGTCCGTCGCGAGACTGCGTTTCCTAAATATGTGGTGCGAACGGGACTTACAGCCGTGTCGCACGGGCCGTCTAGAACTAGACGAATCTAAGAGAATGATAGTTTTTTTAAACGGGGAAAGCTGTAACACGGTTGTAAAATCGCCCCAGAACCGAAAGGAGTGTCCAAGTCGGCACATTCGGAAGAACTGGACGCAAATTCTTACGCTGATAGGCGTTATTGATTATTCCAAAAGGCCTTTTTCGGGCAGGGTCTCTAGAATAAGGAGCAAAATGCAGGTCTCACTCCGAATGCAACCCAGCACTGGTAGGTGGCCCCATGATTCCATTACTGATGAGCACTGTGTTGATGGCCCTTTCTCCCGGCGCGAATTTGCCGGATGGCACCATCCTCTACCTGACAAACAGCAGCAAGGCGGTGCACTTGGTCACGGACTCGAATATTTCGCATGTGGCACTCCTGCTCAGTGACTCGAAGAAGCGACGGTGGGTCTACGAAGCCACACCAGCGCGTGTACGCCGTGTCGCCCTCTCCGAATATCACCACGAGCTTAGTGACCTGAATAAGGGTCGTGACCGACCGATGCAGCTGTTCGCCTTGGCGCCGACAAAGGCGTATTCGTCCTCGCAAGTGAAACGCATGTTGAGCTACGTATCGGCGCAGCTTGGTCGGCGATACTCAGTCAAAGGGTATGTCCGCAAGAAACAAGCGAAAGGGATCCACTGCGCTGAATTGGTTTCACGAGCCGTCGAACGGACTGGACGTGCCCAGTTCAAGCAGAACTACGCGATGAGTCCCGATGAAGTGGTAGCGAAGGTTGCCAGACTCTACAATGATCCCAATCGCCTCCGAATCGAAACTCGACAACAGGTCGAAACGCGGACATGGTGCGAGCGAAGTTGGGCTTATTGGTCCGGGTGGGGCAACTTGTGCGGCTGGTCGTTGCAGGAGTCCTGGTCGTGGTGTTGGTAAGTGACTGCGAGTTCTGACAACAATAAATGACTTGGGACAAAAAATCGACCGCTGCGGCGCGCCGTCACCTAACAGCCGCCGACCCGACCATGCGCAGGATAATCCGTCGCGTCGGCCCATTCGGATTGAAGCTGCATCGCAACCGATTTCAAACGCTCGTTCGGTCCATCATTTCACAGCAGATCTCTACGGCCGCAGCCAAGACAATCCGCCAGCGCCTTGAAGATCGTTTGTTGCCGAAGCGAGTGACGGCCGAATCACTGCTGGCGATGGACCCGGATAGCCTGCGAGAAGTCGGCCTCTCGAGGCAAAAAACCTCCTACATTCTCGACTTGGCTGCCAAGACACGAGACGGCGTAGTCCGCTTCGACCGTCATCGTCGATTGTCGGACCGGGAGATTATCGAACAGCTAACACAAGTGCACGGCATCGGGGAGTGGACCGCTCAGATGTTCCTGATGTTTTCTCTCGGTCGCCAGGATGTGTTAGCCGGCGATGACTTGGGCATTCGCCAGGCCATACAAAGAGCCTATGAACTGAGCGAATTACCCAACCGTAAGAAGTGCGACACGATTGGTGAATCGTGGCGACCCTACGCCAGCATGGCCTGCTGGTACCTGTGGCGAAGTTTGGACATCGACGGTTAGGCGTGTCGGCGAACATATCGAACATCGAACATCTGAACTTTCGCAGATTTGAAGCCGGATGGACAATGAAGAATCTCACATTTGCGTGGCACGATGTTGGCCGGTGGACTGGTTGGCTTCCAGCCAACCCCCAACACGAGCCCACGGAGAACTCGTGGGGATCCCGTTGTGTCAGCGCGGCGACGGACCGTACTTGATGTAGAACTGATTCTGAAAAAGTTCATCGGGGTCGTATTGGAGTTTTCGCTCGAAGAACGCCTTGGACTGCGGATACGCCGCCGTGAACTGTTCTCGGGTCGCATGGAGCCGATAAGGCAAATAGTACCTTCCCTCATGTTCTAATGCCGCATCGATAAGCTCTTGTGTCATCGCCTGCATACGCCTCTCGCCGTTCTTGTTTCGCTCTTGAACAAACAACATGACGTAGGCGACTAACGGACCGTCCGCGTACCTCAGGAACGTATCGGTGTCTTCGTTGACGGCGCGGATGGTGACATTCAGTAGATTGCCTTCGTGTCTTGGAATGATCTTTCGCATCGCCGCAACAAAGCTGACTGCGTGATGGCGTGGGACGAAGTACTCGTGAAGGATGTCTGTCGAGTCCGCCGATCGATTTTGGAAGACCTCAACACCCTCGTTCATGAGTTGATTTCGCGAGAAGATCTTGCCCGCCAACATCGGTTGCAAGTTGGTTTCGGCATTCCAACGAAATACCTTCCCGTATTCGCTTTCGGCCGATCCTCGAAACACGGCCCGCCGCAATGAGTCCATCGCAGCGTCGGAGAGTGGTGGAATCTCGCCATCGGGATCCAGAAAAAAGGCATTGATGATTACATTCTCCAAGAAGGTCTCGGCCGCCACGTTCATTCGTGCATAGACCATTCGCAAGTCCGGCCGGTCCCGAACTCTTTCGTCAAATGTAGCCAGGGCCCATGCCGCGGGGACAACGAATTGTTCCAATCGGTACCGTTCGTTTGCCATCACGCGGAGTTGAACATCGAGGATAATGCCAAACAGACCGTATCCACCTAGCGCGAGCGAAAAAAGCTCAGTATTCTCCGTTCGGCCGCAGCGGACAATCGCCCCGTCCGCCTTCATTAGACGAAACGACTCAACCGTGGACGCGATCGGTGGCCGATCGTACTGCCACCCATGACAATTAACGCTAATCGAACCGCCAACCGAGAATGAGTTGTTCGACTGCATGACTTCGACCGACCAACCTCGGCGGTCGAGAAAAGCGAGCACATCCTTCCAGATCGCCCCAGACTGCACGGTGAGAATGCCGAGATGCTCATCCAGTTCCATCTGATTAAACGGCAGGGTATCGATAACAATCCCACCTGGGTAGATCGTATGGCCTCCCATGCTGTGGCGTGCTCCGGCGATCGTCACCCGTCTTCGTTCCAGTCTGGCTCGAGACAACAGCTGCGCGATTTGACGTTCTGGATCATCGCTATCGACCGGTATCGTCCAAATGTCGGCAACTTTCGTCTGGTTCAAGCGACTTGCATCGTCGACATATCCGGGCGGTAATTCTGTCAGCTCGTCGACATCGCGGACCGCCGTATTGAGTAGGTGGATCAGTGGACGCGCCAAAACACTCGTCAATGCGAGCAGACCGACAACGATCAAGATTCGGCGTCTACTTTTCACGACAAGCTCCTAGAGACCAGGCCAGCAATCAACTATCCAGCAGTCGTTGTTGCGAACGCTCACGGATCGGGCCTTTCGAATTCTGGATTTAGAAACTGGGCAAACTGCCGAGATCAGCGAGTTGCGCCCAAGGCTGATTGCCATGGTCCCATTCCGTCTCGAAGAGTACAATCATCGACCCTCTTTCGCTATGCCGTCAAGGAAGACGCAATGACCACTTCTACCGCCAGGAAGGCCGATTTATTTGATGCCGAGTCGTTTGGGAGGCGAGTCCTACTGCGAGAGGGACAGGCGCTCGTCAAGCAGTCGGAAAGCCTTTCTGGACCAGCATTTATTGCAGCCTTGGACTTGATTTTGGGCTGCAACGGACGGGTCATTGTCACCGGAATGGGGAAGGCTGGGATAATTGGGGAGAAGCTAACCGCCACCCTGGCATCAACCGGAACCTGCTCCCATTTTGTGCACCCCGGCGAAGCGTTCCATGGAGACCTTGGCCGATTTCACGAAACGGATGTCGTGATCATTCTGTCGCGGAGCGGTGAGACGGAAGAAATCCGCAAGATCTTGCCATCGCTTGCGGTGGCGGCGATCCCGATCATCTCGATCACAGAAAACCCAGACAGTACTCTCGGCAACGCGTCGCAGGTCGTTCTTGAGTCGGGCGAAACGGATGAAGCCTGCGCGCTCGGACTGGCGCCCAGCACAAGTACGACCGTCATGTTGGGAATCGGCGATGCACTGGCGTTGACTGCCAGCCGACTACGTGGCTTTCGCCAGGAGGATTTTGCGCGACACCATCCTGGTGGTAGCCTCGGTCGGCAATTAGCCAAGGTAAGGGATGTGATGCGACCGCTGTCGGCCTGCCGACTGGCGTCACCGACGTGGAGTGTCCGCGAAGTCGTCGTTCAGCACGTACCTGGCCGAGGAACGGGCGCTGTAATGTTAGTTGATGAGCATCAGCGACTGTTTGGAATCTTCACCGACAGCGACCTGCGGCGTCTGATCGGCGATCCAAAATGTGACCTCGATCGATCGGTCCATGAAGTCATGACTCCGACTCCAAAAACTGTGAGTGGAGATCAAACAGCGGTCGAGGCGATCAAAGTACTCGACGCACACCGGATCAGCGAACTTCCCGTATTGAATGGTGAAGGTGAAGTCATTGGGCTGATCGACATTACCGACTTAATCGGTCGAGTCGAGGCTCCCTGGTCGTCATCATCATCGAGAGACCGCGACCAACCCAACTTGAAAATTCGGTATCCGGAACAAACCAATGCGCCGAGGACGACGTAGAAATGAAGAACGAGGCCAGCGGAGAGTCGATTCGGTTGATCTTAAGCGATGTTGACGGTGTGTTGACCGACGGCGGAATCGTTTATGACAACGAAGGCGTGGAGCAGAAACGATTCCATGTCCGTGACGGGCTTGGAATCAATCTCTGGCAACGGGCGGGCCATATCTTCGGCATCCTGACGGCGCGAACATCGCACATCGTACAGGTGCGTACGGCCGAGTTGGGTATCCACATCGTTTGTCAAGGATTCGAGGACAAACTCGCCAAGGGGCGTGAGGTCATTGCCGAGTTGAACTTGGAACCACGTGAGGTTTGTTTCATTGGTGACGACCTTCCCGATCTACCGTTGATTCGCGAGGTCGGCATGGGAGTGGCGGTGGCGGACGCATCGCCGGAAGTACGAGAAGTGGCGGACTACGTGACATCGTGCAAAGGTGGAAAAGGCGCAGTGCGAGAAGTTGTAGAGATGTTGCTGCGTGCTCAACAGCGTTGGGACGACATCGTCCGACCATATACAGAAGCCTAAGCGATCGGGCTTTGTTGCTCGATCTTTAGTCGCGAGGAAGGAATCCAGCATGCGACGCCTGCGAAACTCGATCATCGGTTTCTGCATCTTGCTACTGAGCTACCGTGTGTACGCCGCGGTCTTGGTTCCCTGGATAGAACCTGAGCACCGCCCTGGAGATGCGGCGGCTGACTCCAAGATCAGCGTCATTGATCTCGCCACGGAGGAATGGACGAACTTTCGCGAGTTTCTACCGGAAGACGCCTGGGAGTTGAGTGACGATGCAAGTGTACTCGAGACGACTCAAGGAGCGCTGATTTTTCTTGAGCAAGAGACCATGCCCAACGGGTCGATGAAACTGCGGCCGTTGACGCTTGTCTACTACGCAGCCCGTCAAGCAAACAAAGACGCCGAATCGGGTGACATCGAGCCACCAAATGAAGAGTCTTCATTGGACGATTCCATGGTGCCCATCTTTATTCAGGCTCCCGAAGGCGGCATTCTGGAAACGGACCGTCCAATCAACCTCGCACGTTTGGAGTTTGGCAAACTCGTCAGTGGCCGACTACTTGGCGAGATAACGATTCACCGACCGAACACAGCCACGGCAGATGAAGAAGACGACTCACTATGGATGGTGACAAGCCATCTAAAGATCACCGAAACTCAGATTATCACTCCACATGAGGTCGAATTTCGACTTGGACCTCATCACGGCCACGGAGAAGACCTCGAGATCGATCTGATCAAGACCTCCAAACGCGAGAAGAGGGACAAGAACTCGCTTGGAAAGATTCGGAGCATGACCCTCCATCGACTAGATCACGTGTTGCTCGTGTCCGATGGCGGATTGTTGCGGCGCGCGTCCGGCGTTGCCGCGGACAACGCATCAAAATCAGAAGCGACGAACGACAAGAAGATACCGATCGAAATCCGCAGTTCCGGTTCATTCAACTTCAACATGGCGTCATGGCGGGCGACGCTGATCGGCGACGTGCGGGTATCTCGCACAGAAGACGCCACCGTAGATACACTGGGCTGCCATCGCTTGACGATATTGTTCAATCGACCGACAGACGATGACAACAAAATGTCAATTAGCAAATTGATCGCTGAGGGCTTACCGAATGCGCCCGTGCTAATTGACGTGCCGTCACAGGACATTGCGGGTCGAGGTCACAAGTTGACCTGTTACCATGATCAGCGACGGGTATTGTTCGAAGATCGTGATGGAGCTTGGTTTCGACATCGGGAAACCGAGATCGAAATCCCTGTGCTCGACTATTTCCTCCACCCCACGAACCCTCGGAAGTTGGGAGATTTTGACGGCAAGGGCGCGGGCGTAATGCGGGCAATGATCGAGCAGAATGGAGAAGCCCTGCCGATAATCATCAGCTGGATGAATTCTGTGCAGGTTCGACCGGCTGAAGACGAAGGGCTTCGTGTCATCAGCGTTTTTGGCCGCGCCAAGATCCAACTGAAAGAAACCGGCGAGTTTGATGCACGTGAACTGCACTTGTTTGTACGCGAGATTCCACGAGAAGACGCGCCGAATCGGTTCCGGTTGACACCGGATCAACTGTACGCTGCTGGCCAAGTCGCTTTCGCCTCGCCTCGCCTGACTGGAAACACCAACGAAATCCGTCTTTGGTTCGTGCCAGATGAAGATGTTCTTCCAAAACCGTTGAGCGGTTCAATCACCGATCCACTGGAGACGAATAGCAGCGACGGCGATGCCACAAAAGACGGGCCGAAAAAGTTGACGATCGACGATTTTGACGGTCCACCGATTCGCGTTGTCGGGCAGCGAATCCACGCCCAGGTGTTGCAAGGGCGTCGACCCAGAATCGATGATGTAACGGTGTTGGGTGACGTC
>DUDC01000086.1:66050-128901 GCA_012959465.1 Planctomycetaceae bacterium | reverse complement strand
AACAGAGCGACGACTGGCTCGCCCGTGACAATGTTCTGCGACGGAGATACTTGCGAAGCCATCGTCGTGACCAATTGCTGCATCAACGGCAAGTAGGTCGGTCGCAACGGCAGATCGGACCAGTCGGCGTCGCATGTGGTGGCCATCTGCACGACGAGGCCGTCGCCGACTTGTTTTTGAACCAGGAACGGGTCGCCCGTTTCAAGCCTCGCCATAACGATGACTTCGGCCGCGTGAGACGACGCCTCCTCTTGATCCACCGCGTTCGCCTGCGGCGATTGAAAACTGGTCGGGGAAACGTCCAACGGCGTGGCTATCGTCGTTTTCGCTTCGCCCAGGCGATACCAGCGGCGAATCGTCGCTGTCGACAAGTCTCCGTTCTTCGGCACGTTGAACAACTCGAGCGCGGGATGTTCGAAATGTTGCGAGACGATTCGTGTGCCTTTCCCGTTATCTTCATGAGTCCCGATCGCTGCGGAAAATGGCAGCGGCAAGAGCCCGCCGCGGTCAGCGAACAGTTTTTCGTTGTACCAAGCCGTATCGAGCCGGTCGCCTGGAAACACCAACAACGTGCCTCCTGACCGAACATACGAAGTGAGAATAATAACTTGTTCGTCCGAGAGTTTGGGCACGTTTGCCAACACAACAACCCGTGTGGAGTCCAGTGCTGCTGAATTCAATCCGGCGGGTGAAATCGTCTTGGTCTGTAGCAGATCGACAAGTTTGAGTCGGCCCAATGTAAAGGGAGTCAGCGCCACTGCCAGAAAATCCGTTTCACCTTGAAGCGGTTCCGCACTCGGCTGTCCGTCCACCAACATCACATCGATCTTCTCCCAGACGTTCACAGCCGCCGAATACCGATTGTCTGTGCTAAGCGGATCGTCCACGGTCAATTCAACCGTAAGTACGTGCGACCCTGCCGATTCAAAACGGCATTCAAATAGAGTCTGCGTCGTGCTCTGAGGGTCCAAGTCCACTTGACTCACCGACTCCTCCACCCCATCGCGCAACAAGGTGACCCGCGCTTTTTCATACGTCTCCGTTCCATGGTTCTTTAAACTGGCTCGAATAAGCAACTGCTGCCCAACACCAAGCGCCTTGCTGGAAAACTTGAGTCCCTCCACAGAGACATTGCCAGGAGTCTCAACGCCAACACGCAGCAACGTCAGCGCTGGCTGAATTTCGGCTGCTGCGGTCTGTCTGCGAATCTGTTCCGCAAACGAGGCATCAGCAGGCCAATCAGAGGCCTGAAAGTCGCTGATGATAATTAGCTCGCGACGGACGTTCGACATTCCCGCCAGCGTGACCAAGGCGACGTCGAGTGCTTCCGGCATTTGGCTTGCGCCAAATCCTCCCTTCAGTTGGCGAAGTTGTTCGATCATCAATGATGGGTCGAAGACCGGCTGGTCAAAAATCGGCGTCGGACGTCCCCCCGTCTGAATGACCGCGACTTCCGAACCACGGCTCATCGCCTTCAGCACGGCCACCGCCTGCTCCACGGCCAGGTCGAGGTGTTTTCCCTCGCTGCTTTTCGCGTCCATCGAGTAGCTAGTGTCCAACAGGATGACGGCCGACACGGGCGCGTTTCCTGCCAAGTCTTTCCAACCAGTAAGGACGGGTCGGGCCAGGCAGAATGCGAGTACAGCGGGAATAGCACAACGCATCAACAACAAGATCAGTTGTTCGATCCGAAACCGCTTGTGATTCACCCGCACGATCGAATCGAGTAAGTGCATCGCTCCCCATTCGATGGTGCGAAAACGGCTTCGGTTCATGATGTGGATGATCAGCGGAATGATGAACGCCGCCGCGCCGAACGCCAGAATTCCGTTGAGCAATGTCATGGAGCTCGCCTCCGCAAAGCGAGGTAGGCGGCCAGTGCATCGGCGTACGGCGTTTCGGTGCTCATGGGAACAAGATCGATTCGATGGCGGCGACAGCCCATCGTCAGTCGCTCGCGAAATACCCTTAAATTCTCCAAGTAGGTACGGCGAATGTGTCCTGGGTCTACCAGGTGTCGATGCGACTGCGATTCGAGCGATGCGAACTGGGTCCATTGACGGAACGGAAAGTCGAGTTCATCGGGATCCCAAATCTGAAAGATGACCACCTCGTGTTTGGCGTGTCGAAAATGAGCAAGCGAACGAAGTAACTCCTCGATGTCGCCGAACAAATCGGAAATGATCACGACCAAGCCGCGACGGTGAATCTTCGAAACCAGTTTGTGAAAGACGCCGGCCAGCTCGGTTTCCCGCCCCGGGCTGACCTGATCGAGCACGTCAACGATTGCTTGCAAATGCTTGGGACGGCCGCGGGGCGGAACGTAGTGAGTCAGTTTCGTGTCGAAAGTCACCAGACCGACGCTGTCCTGTTGTTGCAGCATCAAGTATCCAAGACAGGCCGCAAGGCGTACGGCATAATCGTGTTTTGTCATCCCGTCGCTTCGAGACCCCGAGTAGGCCATCGATCCGCTGGAGTCGACCAGCAACGTGCAGCGAAGATTGGTCTCCTCTTCAAACTCGCGGATGTAGAGGCGGTCTGTCTTTGCGTACAGTTTCCAGTCAATACTACGAACTTCATCTCCGCGTACGTAAGAGCGGTGCTCCTTGAATTCAACGCTAAAGCCCTTGTGTGGCGAGCGGTGCAAACCCGAGCAAAAGCCTTCAACAACGCGACGAGCCAAGAACTGCAAGCGAGAGAGTTTCTTGATGTCGCCGACGGCGATAAGATCCGATACGTTTGGCATCCTAGCTTCCTAAAGCAACTGCGGATCTCGTTGAGGGACTTCGTCAAGCAGGCGGCTGACCAGGTCGTCGACAGATACACCTTCGGCTTCGGCATTGAACGTAGGAACAATACGATGCCGCAAAATGGGGAACGCAAGCGCTTCGACATCGTCAAGCGTGACGTGGTGCCGCCCGCAAATGATCGCCCGGGCCTTGGAGGCCAAAACCAATTGCTGGCTGGCGCGGGGGCCTGGACCCCACTCGATGAGTTCACGTACCCAGGGAGCGGAGCCCTCTTCTTTTGGTCGGGACGAACGGACAAGGTCGAGCACAAACTCTTTTACGTGGTCCGGCAAAGGGACTCGACGCACCGTCTGTTGACACTCGATGATCTCAGCCCCGGAAACGACCGGTACGAGTTTTGTCTCCAGCGTCGAGGTTGTCCGGTCAATGATCTCGCCCTCCTGATCGCGATCTGGATAGTCAACGATCACGTTAAACAGAAATCGATCCCGTTGCGCTTCGGGAAGCGGGTAGGTGCCCTCTTGCTCGATTGGGTTCTGCGTGGCGAGTACGAAAAACGGCTCTTCTAAATGATAGGTCGTTCCACCGACGGTCACTTCGTGCTCTTGCATCGCTTCGAGTAACGCAGCTTGCGTCTTGGGCGGCGTACGGTTGATTTCATCGGCAAGCAACATCTGAGTGAATACCGGGCCTTTTTCGAAAATCAACTCTCGACGGCCTGTCTTTTTGTCCTCCTGAATGATGTCCGTGCCGGTGATATCCGCAGGCATCAGGTCGGGAGTAAATTGAATCCGACGAAACGTGAGATTCATCGACTCTGCCAATGAACGCACCATGAGCGTCTTGGCAAGTCCCGGTACGCCTTCCAATAGACAGTGCCCGCGAGCTAGGATCGCAATCAACAGCTGCTCGATCACGGTGTCTTGCCCAACGATCGCCTTACCAACCTGGTCGCGAATCGCGTCGCAGACTTCGACCAATCTCGCGGCGCGAGCTTCATCACCGTCACCGTTATCATGCTGATTCTGAACATCGGTCATAGGATTATTTTCGCCTTATTTGCATACAAAAAACACGCGATCAGCAATGAAGTGAATCACGATCTTGTCTGGGCTTGATCGGTAAGACATTTGGATAGGAAAGCCTCATCGATGCGAGGCACCTGAATTGGGAGGTGAGGAATCCCGGCAGGGCTATGATTGGCAGTCTAACAGTTGAAAACACCGTGTGCACTCGTTTTTGTGCGTTTTTTGGCCTCTGTGAAGCGACTTCAGCGACGTATTCTCCACATCCACAACACTCGCCTGCTGAACCCCGTGGGTCTGCAGGGACTCAGGAAAACGCGGTGGACGACATGACGGAGCGTGCCTGCTACGCTTACATATCGTCCACGGAATTTTTTTCGAGCAAGTAGATGAGCGATTACGAACATACTCAGCCAGGCACCCTACTGCGGATCGTGCTGGGGCTCTTTGTCCTTGCCTTGGGCGTCACGGCGATCATCTTTCTGTCCGGTGTTTCGAGAGAGGCTGGGATCATCTTTCTTCTCGTCGCCGCGTTATTAGCGTTTGTCCTTTTGGTCTTTCATTCTCTGACGGTGCAAGTCAATCGAAATGAAATCTCGCTGCGGTTCGGTATCGGAATAGTCAAGAAGAGCTTTTCGTCGGCCGAAATCAAAACGGTTGAACAGGTTCGTAATCGTTGGTTTTACGGCTGGGGCATCAAGCTGACGCCGGAAGGATGGCTTTACTCCGTCTCAGGTTTGGACGCAGTTCAGATTGTCATGCAGGATGGTCGCAAGACTAGGATTGGCACTGATGAGCCGGAGAAGTTGCTGGCGGCCATTGAATCGGTGATTTGCGAGTGAATTGCGGATCCGCATGTAGCGAATACCGACCAGCACTTCTCGACTACGGACACTTCTAGAGATTCTTGGGTAATCCTGAATCGAGCGGAAGTAGTCAAGTACAGAGATGACATCGGACACCCGACGGTGGAGAGGAGCTCTACGACATGGGCAGAGTCAAAGAGCGTTTGAAAAAGTGGCTGCCCAAAACGAACGCTCCACATTTCCGCTGCAACTGAACGCGAGCGAGCCTCAAGGCAGACAACTCACTCGCTTGCGATTCGTGCTGGTATCTGAGTTTAACACCTTTCTTGACAAATCCCCGCGAGATTTTGCCTCCGCGACGCGTTAGACTAAGCACCAACAGCAGACTCCTCCTTAACGCGAGCACGAACGATCATGCGTCTCCAGACAACTTGCTCTCTGTCGATGATCCTGTTTCTCTCGTCCCACGTTTTCGCCGACGAGACTCAACCGGATTTCACTGATCCTCAAATCACGGCGATTGCTCATGTCGAGAAGATCAGTAACGAGTTAAAGCAAGTCAATCAATCGATTTGGGAGTGGGCTGAAGTTGGGCTCGAGGAACGAAAATCGAGCCGCTTGTTACAGAGTAAGCTGACCGCCGCGGGATTCAAAGTGGAGACGGGTCTGGCGGGCATGCCAACGGCATTTGTCGCCAGCTTCGGCAGTGGAAAGCCGGTTATTGGGATTCTGGCCGAGTACGACGCACTGCCAGGGCTCTCGCAGAAAATCTCGCCGCAGCGCGAGGCCGCCGAGGAGGGAAAGCCAGGCCACGCATGTGGCCACAGTGGCCTGGGAACCGGGGCATTGGGAGCCGCCTTGGCGGTAAGGCAGGCGATGGAACAGCATGGCCTGCCGGGAACAATTCGTCTTTATGGAACGCCCGCTGAAGAAACCGTGATTGGCAAGGTCTACATGACGTTAGATGGCGTATTCGACGACCTAGACATCTGCTTGCATTGGCATCCGGGGACTAAGAACGAAGCCTGGTCGGGAAGTTCGAAGGCCTTGGTCTCGGCCAAGTTCACGTTTCACGGAACAGCGGCCCACGCATCGGTCAGCCCAGCCAGCGGACGCAGTGCGTTGGATGGAGTGGAGTTAATGAACGTGGCGGCGAATTTCATGCGCGAGCATATCAAGGAAGATGCCCGTTTGCACTACGTCATTGTCGATGGCGGAGGCGCACCGAATGTCGTTGCGCCGCAAGCAACGGTTTGGTACTTCTGCCGAGCTGATTCGCATGAAGATACCGAATACAATTTCCGTTGGTTAAACGATATCGCCGAAGCAGCCGCAAAAATGTCGAGGACGAGGCTGACGGTCAAGATCGACACCGACTGTCATGAAGTGATTCCGAACAGCCCGTTGTCGGCGCTAATAACAACGATTATGCAGAAAATTGGCGCCCCGAAGTTCACCGACACTGAAATGGCTTTTGCTCGTCGACTGCAGGAGCCACTGGTCGCTCAGTTCGGTCGCCAATTCCCACTCGCCATCGACGATCGTATCCATCGCGTCGCCGCAATACCACGTGCGAGTAAAGGTTCAACCGATGTTGGGGACATAAGTTGGCGTGTCCCCACGGGCGGGTTGCGAACGGCGTGCCTGCCAGCCGAGAGTCCCGGCCACAGTTGGCAGAATGTGGCCAGTATTGGTTCGTCGATTGGAGAAAAAGGGATCATCTACTCTTCGAAAATCTTGGCCGTCACCGCTATCGAACTAATGCAACGCCGCGAACTGATCGCCGCGGCGCGAAGCGACTGGCAGACGCGCATGAAGGACAAGAAGTACTTTAGCTTCATCCCCGACGGCCAACAGCCGCCAAAAAAGATTCGCTAAATCGATGGCAGGTGTCTACACAAAGTCACTGACACCAAGCTCAGGATAGCGCGGCAACCGCAGCCCGCCCCAACACGGTGCAGGCTACCGCCAGTGGAAATCCGTATCGAATGAGAATGACCTTTTTCAAGGTTGGTTGTCGCGGACGCCGCGTTGCGACAATGATGGCTATCGTCCAGTACGCCAGCGCTGCAATAAGGAAAACCCGAAACATCTCACCTCCGTCAAGGAGCAGCGCCGTGAACGCGAGACAAGCCGTCTGAAAAAAGAGGGACATACGAAAGGCGCTGCGAAACTCCCTTCGTGATGACAAGGGGCTGTCGGAGTCCGGCATGACGTCCGACGTGGCTCGAGTGGATTCGTACGGATTTGGATCGGCCAATGTTGCGAACCACTGCTTTCCGTTCTGGAGTTCTGTCTAATAGCGGTGACGATGAGAGCATCTACGCCTGAATTTCTCCACCCAATTCATCCTCAACATGGACTCGTATTATCTCTTCAAAGGAACTCTCGACGACAAATCCCAAGGACTTACTACGAACGGGATTGAAGTTTTTTGGCCAGCCATCAACCATCTTGATGATCGCCTGATCGTGTTGGTGGCGAATGCGTGAAACCACGTTGTCACCAGCGATTTTCCTCAAGGCAGCAATCTGCTCGCCAACGGTCACGGCAACGCCGGGCATGGTTAGATTGCGTCGAGCGCCGATCTGTTCGCTGTCAAGCGACGCGGCATGGGTCAGGAATCCAACGGCGGCCCGCGGAGACGCATGCCAGTGGAGCACATCTTCAGATACAGGTAGCGTCGCCTCTTGACCAGCGAGCGGTTCACGTATGATGTTCGAAAAGAAGCCTGATGCGGCCTTGTTTGGTTTTCCGGGCCGCACGCAAATCGTCGGTAGCCGGATACCAACACCATCCAACAGGCCTCGTCGAGTGTAGTCACTCAAGAGCAATTCGCAGATCGCCTTTTGCGTTCCGTAAGATGTGAGCGGTGTCGTGTGGAAATCATCGTAAATCGCATCGGGAAACGGCATGCCAAAAACGGCAATCGAACTAGTGAAGACGAGGCGTGGGCAATAGTCAGGTTCAAGTCGGATGGCGTCGAGCAACAGGCGAGTCCCATCTAGATTGACCCGATAACCTTTTTCAAAATCCTGCTCAGCTTCACCAGAAACAATCGCGGCCAGGTGAAACACAATATCGGGGCGTTGCTCGATCAATCTCGACGCTTCACCGGCGACCGCCAAGTCACCCTCCTGAACATCGACTGGAAACTTGGCGCCCTCCGGGATCAAGGCAGGCACGACATCGTGAAGTGTCAACGCGTCAATCTCACGGCCGCCTATCTCGCCATCGGCAGCCAGACGTTCGACCAACTTTCGCCCAATCATTCCGGCGCCGCCAATAATCAATACGTTCATCCCATCTTTCCATACAACGGTGCAACAATTTAGTTAGTTAGGTCGTTTAGCTCGTCAGCTTAACATGGGTCACGTGATTAAACAGGTACAGGATGTCAATGCGTGATCAGCCGTTGGGCGGTAGCCCACGGTTCGTGCCTTATGTTGACTGACCATTTCTAGTGGCAAGAACCGGACGCTATCGCGTGCCGGCTGATGTGTCAATTGAACAGGTAACGATTTTCCGGACACTCATTTCGAGTCGTCGTCCAATCTCTGCAACAACGTGCGGATATCTCGTGCCCCGCCGATCGTCGTAAAGATCGCCATCACAGCGAAAGCGACCATCGAACCGATCAAGCAGACCTGCCAGACGAGTCTCCAGAACTCCATTGGGTGCCTCCCTATTTCTCGGTGGTTGTCGTTTTGTCGTGTTGCTTCTCAGAAGGAAAAGCGAGCGAACCAATAACGAAAACGGTACTGGTAAGGCCGACCGTAAGCAGCCCCACATGAGCGCTAGTCAGCTCCGGCAATTGCAATGCGTTTTGAACCGCGACACGGAGAGGTTCCAGACCAAGTACGGCCGAACATCCGGCCAACAAGGACAATTTGGCTCCCACCGTACTGGCGCGCTTCCAATACAAACCACCGATCAACAGCGGTATGGCTCCCGTAAAGTAGATCGCACCAGTGATCGCCATATAATCCCAGACGTCGTCTCCACCGTCGTAAAACAGCCCCCACGCCCAGATGAATATCCCAATCACGACGATCATGATTCGAGTGAGGCGTATACGTTGATTCGCGGTCATCTGCTCGGACTTCAGCGGCGCGACAACATCTTGAGTGATCACGGAACTCCAACAAAGCAGGTAGCTGTCGTGTGTTGACATGAATGCGGCGATCATCGCGGCGGAAACGACGCCAATGACGCCGGCCGGTAATAAGCGACCGAGAAAAATTGGCATGGCGTACAGCGGGCTCAACTCCGCTTCGCCTCCCTCAGACGACGCTACAAAGAGGCCTTCCAATTCGGGCGCCATGGTGACGAAAAACACAAGAGCACAGATTCCCCAGAAATACGGAATCATGAACCGAATGGTGAAGGAAATACTCGACCACATGTACTGTCGTTTCAACGCCTCGGTTGATTTCATGCTCAGCGCTCGAGCCACGGCAGTTGGCCAAACCGCGCAGCTGATGAGTCCGGTAATGGCCATCCAAACGACGTACGATGGCCCAAATTCGCCGTCCGCAAGCGGGTTAAATCCCGACTCACCCATGCGATTGCCGACCGTATCAAAGATGTTGGTCCAGCCGAGTTTTGAGATAGCCAAACAGGTTGTCAGCAGCAATCCAAACGACAAGACCACGAACTGGATGTAGTCGGTGATGATCACAGAAACCATCCCACCCAACACCGTGTAAACCAACACAAGCACTAATAGGATCGTCATGACCGCGAAGAGAGCGAACCCGTCGGCGGGCAGACCGGTAATCCCCACGATGAACATCGAACCGATCTTGAGAAATAGGCCCATGTTCAAGATGCCGCCGAATGCCAAGATCGTGCCACCTAGGATTCGCGTCGAGCGATCGAAACGCTGTTCGTAGTATTCCGGGATCGTCAACACCTTTAATTTTCTTAGCGGTACTACGACGAATCCGGTCAGGCCGACCATCAATGTGACAATCCCCGCGAGGGCGGCGATATGGAATGCGGCGAATCCTCCGTTGAACCCCTTTTCGGCACTGTACATCACAGTGATCAGACCGAGTTCCGTGCCGGTCATTGTCGCGACACCCAACCAAGTCCCCACACCTCGCCCGGCGCCAATGTACGACGTCATCGACACAGCGAATCGCTTCACAAACAGACCAATGACCAACGACACGCTGAGGTACGCGACAACAATCCCCCAATCATAAATGGAGAAGTTGGTCCTGCTCAGCGCTTCACGTGCCAATTCGCTCATTGTTGGTGTCAGCGGTGGAAGGTCAGTTGTGAGTTTGGCTAGACTAGTGCCGCGTCACAATTCAATATATGGGCTGGTTAACAGCATCGTAACCCGACCCGTCAGCGAGGAACGATGTGGATTACTGCTTCACCCTCGCTGACACGTCGAACTACGACATCTGGTAATATGCCAAATTCGAACTGGGAATCCGTCTATGAAAATTGCTCGCGTCGATGCTATCCAACCTGAGACCCCCGGTTCACCGCCCGACTGGCGGACGCAGTTAGGGCAGATCATCGTCCGCGTCCAGACCGATGACGGCCTTACCGGTTGGGGCGTCGGAGGGGGCGGCCGTGCGTGCATTCACGTCGCCGAAACGGTTCTCCGAGACCTTCTCGTCGGAGCGGATCCGTCGGACGTGGAGGGTTTGCACGCGGCCATGTTCGATCACACGTCGTTTTACGGCCGCAAGGGATTGGTGATCATGGCGATCAGTGGCGTGGACTTGGCTCTATGGGACATTCGAGGTAAACGGCTCAACAGGCACGTCGCTCAACTGCTCAACCCCGAGGTCGAATTTGGCCGTGGCATCCCCACTTACTGCACTGTGTTTGACGATGATGAAGCGGAGACTGCGTTCACAGCAGGACACGTTGCGATCAAATTACACGTCGAACGGTTTGGAGACGATCCGGATGTTTCCGCCATCGTGTCGCTGGTGTCGCGGACTCGCGAACGGCTGGGGCCCACCGCGCAAATCATGGTCGACGCATTCGCCCGCTGGACTCTGCAAACCAGTCTTGAGGTGGCCGACGCCATTGCGCCGTTCCAGATCGAGTGGCTCGAAGAGCCGATGCTACCGGACCGATTGGGCGACTATCGAGAACTCGCCAAACAATCGCCGATCAAAATTGCTGGCGGTGAACACGAATACACGGCCGGCGGATTCCGCGAACTGATCGATCTTGGTGTCCATCACATCCTGCAGCCGGATATCAATTGGTGCGGTGGAATGACGACTTTGGTCGAAGTTTATCGATTGGCGAAGGATGCAGGCTTGCAAGTTTGCCCGCACCGGGGGAGCGAGCCGTTCTCAATTGCCGCGATTGCCAGTATCGACCCAACTCCTCTTGCCGAGTCACCTCGACGCTGGTTTCGCTGTCTAACCGGCATGCCGGACGATCGGGGCGTCGGTACACAACTACAACCAGGCATTGGATTTGGGGTCGACGTGAGTGAGCAGGTAAAAATCGCATTCGAGAATCATGCCGACTGAATGGTCAGCTCAGAATCGACCAATATTGGCTCCGCCAACCGCTATACCGGGCGGAATGCGACGAGCAGCTCAAAGAAACCTAAAAGGATCGCTAGCAAACGATCCACGCTTGCCGATATGATGGAAGACGAACGGTTCACCGAATGGAGATGAACGATGTTGACAATCTTTGGGCGAAGCTCAACCAGTCCTGGATCCTGCGACAATATTTCCAGACGTGGCTTCCTTCAGGTCGGTGGCGCCGCGATGGGTGGTTTGGCTCTTCCGCAGATCTTGGAAATGGAAGCCCTGGCGGGCGTCGGCAGCTCACACAAGGCAATTATCAACATCTACCTTCCCGGCGGCCCTTCGCACCTGGACATGTGGGATCTCAAGCCGAACGCACCCTCAGAAATTCGGGGCGAATTCAGCCCGACCAGCACCAACGTTCCGGGGATGCAGTTCTGCGAGTTGTTTCCTCGGCTTGCTCAAAACGCTGACAAGTTTGCGATCATTCGCTCGTTGAGTGATTCTGACGGGGGGCACGATTGCTATCAATGCATGACGGGCCGCAAGAAGCGGGACCGAGGTCCCAACGGTGGCTGGCCATCGGCTGGCGGCTGGGTATCTCGTTTGGCTGGCCCGGCCAACGAGGCGGTGCCACCCAACGTGGCGCTCATGTATCAGACCGGAAATCGCACCTGGGGCGAACCGGCATCTGCCGGATTCCTTGGCGCGATGCACAATCCGTTCAATATGGTCGGTCGGAAGGCTCGTGAAAAATCCGACAATATGGTGCTGCAAGGAATCACCTTGGAACGTTTGCAGGATCGAGATCGATTGCGCGGAGCCCTCGATCAATTTCGTCGAGATACCGATGTGGCCGCCAGCATGAAAAGTGTTGACGCCTATACTTCCCAGGCACTCGGCATCCTCACCGACTCGAAGTTAGGTGACGCGCTGGACCTGTCAAAAGAAGACCCAAAGGTGGTCGCTCGCTACGGCACAAGCGACGTCAAATTCCAGCGCGACGGTGCTCCCAAAATGGTGGAGAATTTCTGCATCGCTCGACGACTTGTCGAAGCCGGTGCCCGTTACGTCGCTTTGAACTACAGTCGCTGGGACTGGCACGGTGGCGATGGGATGAACTACCCTCGTTCCCGACAAGAATTTCCACTCTTGGATAAAGCGCTGTCCGCTTTGCTCATGGATTTACACGAGCGGGGCCTCGATAAAGATGTTTCCGTGGTGATGTGGGGCGAGTTCGGGCGGACACCCAAAATCAACGTTAGGAACAGTCGAGACCACTGGCCTCGCGCCAACGCCGCGATCGTCGCTGGTGGCGGAATGCAAACCGGCCAAGTAATTGGTGAAACAAATCGCTTTGGTGAAGAGCCAGACCGGCGGCCGGTAAAATTCCAAGAGGTCTTCGCCACGCTCTATCACAATATGGGTCTCGACGCGCACCGCGACCGAATCTTCGATGGGTCGGGCACTCCTCGGTATCCAGTCGACTCCGGCGTCGAGCCAATCCGCGAGCTTATCTAGAGCAATGTCACTTTCGGCGAAAGTCTGCGACGTGGCGATTCGGTTAGAATTCGCCTAGCGAATGGCCAACAATCGCTCGCGTCGACGGTGAAGTTTATGGGGCAATCGTCAGATGGAACGGCGAAACCGAAAAAGAAACCACCGTTGGCCACTGGGTAGCCGAAGATCTCACTGGCCGCGACGTGCACGACACCGCCTTGATACTGTCACCCGACGAGTTGTCCCGCACCCCCGATGAAAGTGCTCCATTGATGGAATTATTTCTCATTCGTCACGCTCAATCCACAAACAACGCCTTGCCAGAAACGGAACGAGTGGAAGATCCGGGATTGACGGACTTGGGAGTCGAACAGGCGCGGTGCCTCGCCGAGTGGCTTCCCACTCTAGGGCTCACTCAGCTTATTACCAGCCCGTTTCGACGAACTCTGCTCACCGCGGAGGCGATTAGCAAGTCGACTGGGCTGACTCCGTCGGTTCGGGTTGATCTTCACGAAGTTGGCGGCTGTTATCGTGGATACTCGCCGGGACGTTGGCAGGGACGACCGGGCATGAACCGGAGAGAAATCGAAGCCGAGTTCTCTGGTTTCGAGTTTGACGACGTCATTCGCGATGATGGCTGGTGGGCAAGCAAGCCATACGAGAGCTGGGACGATGCGCGGCAACGCGCCGTTCGCCTGCTCGAACGCACAACAATGGAATTCGCCCAGACACATGGCCGAGTCGCTTATGTGATGCATGCAGATTTCAAGAACCTGTTTATCGAGCAGTTTCACAATAAGAGCGTACTGGCAATCCCGCGTAACGCGTCCGTCTCACGTGTCGTACTAGCGGATCAAACGATGCAGCTGGCAGATTACAACATGAGCGGTCATCTACGACCAGAGATGGTGACTGTTTGACGGTCAGCTCTTTGCCGGCTGCTCCGCTCCAAAAACACAGAATTCCAGCACGTTCTTCGAACCGAAGAATCAATATGTGAAACGGATTGGCACAGATCCTCCATTCGGACACGGTTTGTCAGGAGCAGGAGCAGGAGAGGGAGTTAGGAGGGGAGGATGTGTGATACAATAGTCTCCGCGTCCGCCTCTCTCTCTCGGGACCTTTTTGTTAAAGGATGATGTCATGGCTCGATTCAATCGCCGAACATTTTTGCAGAGTACGTCCGCTGCAGCGGGTGCCTCGCTGTTGTTAACCGGTACAAAATCTTCGGGAGCCGTGCTGGGAGCGAATGAGCGGATTCGAATTGCCATTGCTGGCCTAAACGGTCGCGGCCGCAGCCATATGGACGGTTGGCTCGGCCAAAACGACGTCGAGATCGCCTACCTGGTCGATCCGGATCAAAACGTTCTCGACAGCGCCATGAAGCGGCTCGAGGACAAGAGCAAAGGGAAGTTCGCTTGTCGAGCTGTCCGCGACATTCGTGAGGTACTGGATGACCCAAACGTGGACGCGGTTTCCGTCGCCACACCGAACCACTGGCATTCGTTGATAACGATTTGGGCCGCTCAAGCTGGAAAACACGTCTACGTAGAAAAGCCAATGAGCCACGATGTGGCAGAAGGACGTGTGGCCGTAGAAGCTCAGAAGAAATACGGCGTCGTGATTCAACATGGCACACAGAGTCGCAGTAACGCTGGGATCGCCGGACTCCACGAGGCAATTCAGGCGGGCAAATTCGGACGCCTCAAGATTTCCTACGGTTACTGTTGCAAACCGCGTGGCACCATAGGCACAAAGAAGGTGACCAGTTCACCGAATCAACTGGATTGGGATCTTTGGCGAGGACCGGCTGACGTTTCGGAGTACCACGCCAATTACGCGCACTACAACTGGCATTGGTTCTGGAAGACAGGTAACGGCGACCTTAACAATCAAGGCACTCACCAGTTAGACATCGCTCGCTGGGCCCTTGACACCGATCTGACGCACCCGAGCAGGGTGATGGCAATCGGGGGCCGTTTTCAATGGGGCGACCAAGGTGAAACACCAAACACGATGTTTGCATTGGCGGAATACCCGAATGGTCAGTCGGTCTTCTTCAATGTTCGCAACGTCAATTACTCCGGATATCAACGTCAGGTAGAAAACGAGTACTACTTCGAGGATGGTGGTCGCATCGTGCGTAACATGTACTACCCGGCAGGAAGCGACAAGGGCGAGAAAGTCTCCGTGCCGGGTGGAAAAGTAACCCCCGGTGGAAACTGGGGTGCGTTCATTGCCGCGTGTCGGGCGGGCGACCCCAGCATGGCAAACGGAACCGCACCGGACGCGCACAACGCGTGCGTACTGGGCCACCTGATGAATAACTCCTACCGCCTGGGAAGCAGCGTACCGTTCAATGCCAAGGCCGGAAAATTCGGTGACAACGCCGACGCGGCTGAACATTTCGATCGCCTACACTCCATCATGAGTGATGGTGTCGGCATTCCCAAAGACGGTACCGAGTATACCGTCGGGCCATGGTTAACATTCGATCCACAGACAGAACGACATACGGGAGAGTTTGCGGACGAGGCCAACGCCCTGCTCAAGGATGCGAACAGAACCGGTTTCGAAGTACCAAATCCCAAGGCAGTTTGAATGGGGAAAATGCCCGGTAGAACAACTGGAAACTTTGGGGCGCACGGCGTCCCAAAGTTTTCTTGTCCGGTACCCGATGGAACAAGACGCTTCGTTGGGCCGGAAAATCCCCGCATCTCAATTGACTTGGCGAACGTGATTCAGGACGATGAATCGGAGTGATTCTTCAGATTGATTAGGAGACGTCCTGTCGATGTCTAAACGGGGGACAGAATCAGACGTGATAACGGAATAAGCACGAGCGAATGCTAAAAACGTCGCATCTTACAAGACGACAAATGCTCTGTTCCGCCAGCGGCGGACTTGGGCTTTCGTTGCCTATGTTCTTGAACATCCGCTCGGCGACGGCCGCTACCTCGTCGGGTAAGGCCAAGTCATGCATCGTCCTCTATTGCTGGGGCGGAATGAGCCATCACGAGGTCTTTGACCCTCGGCCCGACGCTCCAGTCGATGTACGCGGAGAGTTCTCCCCGATCTCGACCGCCGTTCCCGGTATCATCGTCGGTGAACATATTCCTCGCCTGGCCAAGATTGCCAACCGATTGGCCATTGTGCGCTCAGTCAACCACGGTGAATCTGCTCACGGAAGGGGAATGTACTGGAATCTCACGGGGCATGCCCCTCCGCCTATTCCGGCTGGCAACATTCCACCCACACGAGAACAATGGCCCTCGTTAACGGCCATGGTGTCGAAAATACGGGCAGCGCCAAAAGGCGTTCCCGGCGCCGTGCGGTTGCCATATCCGTTAGTCGACAACGGAACTTTACAGGGAGGTGAATACGGAGGTTGGCTAGGCGTACCCCACGACCCAATTGTCATGAAGACACCCGCGGGAACTGCCTGGGGTGGAGTTTCTCGTTCATTGGGTGCCGAAGTCCTCGACCTTAAGAACAATGTTGCTTTGTCGCGAGCTCAAATGCGACGAAAACTCGTTGCGTCTTTGGAGCGACCGATCAGCGTTCCAGCCGAATTTGAGGAGTTCGAGCATTTCCGAGAACTCGCCTCGGACATGCTGCTGAGCTCCGCAGTGCGAAACGCCTACAATCTGGACGCGGAAGATGTCAAAACTCGAGATACCTACGGCATGCATATCGGTGGCCAGAGCATGCTGTTGGCGCGACGTTTGGTTGAAGCAGGCGTACCGATTGTTCAGGTTTGCTGCGCTGCTGGCGATCTGAACGGTGGCAAGGGAGATATGTGGGACACACACGGTGACAATTTCCGACGCCTCAAAGAAAGACTGTTGCCGGTATTCGATCGAGCCATGTCGGCGCTCATTCTGGATTTAGAACAACGAGGCATGCTGGACGAGACGCTAGTGGTAATGCTAACTGACTTTGGGCGAACGCCGAAAATTAACGGCGCCGCAGGCCGCGACCACTACCCCAACGTCTATTCGGTCGCGATGGCTGGTGGCGGGATTCGTGGTGGGCAAGTGTACGGAAGCAGCGACACTCTGGGAGCGTTCCCACGGACATCTCCTTGCTCGCCTGCCGATCTTCATGCAACGATTTTTCAATCGCTCGGAATCTCACCTCGCGCCGAGATTCACGATCAACTGGGGCGGCCGTTCCCCGTAAGTGATGGTCGAGTGTTGCCGTTGATGTAGCGACCCTGACTGCGGTTTGGTAACCGCGCCGGCCGTGTCTTGCCCCACCACACAAGTCCGTTCAGATTGACATTTTCCTCGGAGATTCGAATGCCGATCTTACAGACACCTTCTGTCCAACCGCTGAAAGAAGTGTCGGCGGCAAACAGCCAGTTTTTCTCACAAGAGACTTGTGTCGTACAGTGGGCCGGCACGGTGCCGGTGGATTCTTGATTTGGCAACTACCCAAGGGGCTCACGTACGGTCTTTATAGCCGCGTTCAATAATCGCATTGGTCAGCTTGCCCTCGTCACCGCAAACTCGCGGTGACCGTCGCTCCAGAATGGAGGAGACGAAATCAGTCACCAGTGGTCCACAGAAATTCGGCGGCGGGTCGTGGCGTTCGGTGCGGCATCCTGCCGCCGTTTCGATCACCAACTCGGAACCGTTGAGAGGCGCGGCGTAGAGTCGCCCTAACGTACCCGTAATTGAAAACTCGTCAGGGTCGACGGCACTTCCGAAATGGCACTGAAGCGTCCCAACACTCCCACTCTCAAATCCCAGCACCATCACTGAAGTATCCTCGGCGTCATAGTTCGCCGCCACGTTGCGGCAAATACACTTCACTTGCTGCACACCACCGAACAGATGAGCGAATAGGTTGATACGGTGGCTACCGATGTCCATCAGTGCACCTCCACCACCTTCCTCAGCAATCACTCGCCAATACCCTTCCTCGCCGGACTGCAAGGCGAAAGGGGTGGATGTGACAGCCGAGATGGCAAGAGGTGTGCCAATTTCTCCTGACTTAAGCAGCTCCTCGATCCGCTGGACCAACGGGTAAAATCGACGATAGTAGGCCACTCCAAGTTGCACGTCGTTCTCGCGGCAAACCTCGATCATTTCAGTACATTCCGCCACGTTCATTGCCATCGGCTTTTCGACCAACACGTGTTTTCCGGCACGTGCTGCTGCCAGTGTCTGCGGCAAGTGGTCTTTCACTGGCGTTGCGATGTAGACGGCATCGATGTCGGGGTCAGTGAAAAGGTCGGTGTCGCGAGGATAGCGTTTGTCGATTTGAAATCGATCGCAGAATTCGTCCAAACGCTGTTTGTCGCGACGACACGCGGCCACCAATTCACTTCTCGGTTCGTCAAGCACTGCCTGGGCAACGCGTTTTCTCACGACGTCACCACATCCAACAAGGCCCCATCGAATCGTCGGCATTTTTTTCTCTCCTTAGGTACGATTCTGATTGGGAGGTTTCCCTCGCTGACGCATCTGGCTGAGGGTCACTTCGTAAGCCGAAGTGTAATCGACCGCGAAGGTGATTGGCAGCACCCCTTCGCTGACGCTGCGGGTTGTGGGTCACTGCGTGAGCCGATGAGTAATCGAGGACGAGATTGGGAGATTTCCCTTGCTGACGCTTCGGGTTAACGGCCACGGATACGTAAGCGAGTGCGAACTACAGCTGTGACATCAATTCGTCGACAGCGTCGGCAAAGTTCTCAGTTGATTCGCCGGAGCCACCGGCGACAATTTCAATCGAAGTGCTTCCGTAGAAAATCTGATCAAGGGCGACTCCAATCGGGTCACGCAGCAAGAGCAGATCATGAATAGGCAAGTCATCCGCCGCCTCCGAACTGAACAGTGCCGGCCCCAAGGCGTCCGCTCGAAAGACCATCGTTGCCAGTATCGTTTCGCTACTTCCCAACGGCATCAGAATCGAGCGAGCTGCTCCCATTTCATCGACACGTCCGGCAACAGTGACGTCGGCATTGGAACCCGTGTCGAAGATGGTGTTGAACGAGACATTGGAATCCAAAGTCACCTGCGTCGAATCGTACAACAGATCGATAAAGGCGACCTCCACTCCCAATCCACTTGCCCGCTGGTCGTCGGTGTGCACACGTAACAGAAAACTCTCACCGACTTCGACGGATGTAATCGGCGTCCCGTCAAACAAAGTGGTTTCCAGACGGAAAGATGCCAAGTCGTTGTTCGTCACACGGACGGTCGCGGTATCTTGTGCCGTCAATTGACCGTCACTAACTTGATAAATGAAGCTGTCGTCCCCGGAGAAGTCCGTCGTGGGCACGTACGTGAAAGAACCATCTTCGTTGAGTGCAACACCGCCGCCGGCAGCGCCTGTCACGATCGAGACGGTGAGTGGACCGCCATCGATATCAACATCATTGCGAAGCACGCCATCGGCGGCCGAAATTGTCAGGGTCTGATTCGGCGTGACGTGGTACTCGTCCGCGGTCGTGACCGGCACATCGTTGACCGGCGTCACCGTAATCGTGCTCGTTGTATTGGTAGATTTCAACTCGCCGTCGTCGGCCGTGTAGGTGAAAGTGTCCTCACCGAAAAAGTTGTTTTCCGGAATATAGCTCAGCGAACCATCCGTGTTGACTGTCAACGTACCATGTGACGTGGATGAGACGATCTCAGCGGTCAGCGAATCACCATTGGGGTCGCTATCATTGGCTAGCACGCCCTGACCAACCGGGACACTCAACGTGGCGTCTTCGGTCACGCTGAATGCGTCGCCGTTCGCGATCGGTGCGACATTTGTTGGATCGACGGTAATGGTGACCGTTCCCATGTCGGTGAGCTGACCATCGCTCACTTGGTAGCCGAACGAATCCACGCCAGAAAACCCAGTTGTGGGCGTATAGACAAATTGGCCGGTCGTAAGAACGGTGACCACTCCGTTTGACGGATCGGTCAATACGGCGGCGGAAAGTACATCTTGATCAGCGTCCGTATCATTAGCCAGTACACCACTCGACGCGGCCACTTGCAGTGTTTGCCCCGACGTAACCGTGTACGTATCATCTACCGCGACGGGGGCGGACCCGAGCACCGTTTGAACATTGATCCGCACCGAAGCGACATTCGACACGGCCTGGCCGTCACTGACCTGATAGGTGAATACCTCTTGCCCGACAAAGCTTGCATTCGGCGTGTACGTGAACCCTCCATCGCCCGTCAGGACAACCGTTCCACTAGTAGGCTGTGCGATGACACTGATCGATAGCGAATCGCCATCTGGGTCAGAGTCATTATTCAACAAACCGTTGACACCAGTCACCGTCAGAGGTTGGTTAACACTGGCCTGGTAGCTGTCGTCAGCGGCTGTTGGCACCGAATTCACCGGCGGCGAGATGGGGCTCGAGTTGCGGATCGCATCGGCAAGTTCAGTGTTGCCAGCCATCTCCTCACCATCGGCAACCGCTCCAACCATGGATTGTGACAGCGACATTTGTGAGGCGAACAACCAGTTGATCGTTACATATTGAGGTGCGACCCCCAGCTCGGCAAAGTGATTGCCGGTCAACGTCTCATCATCATTGAGAACAATGTTGCTGATCAGGTCATCGGCGACGACGACGCCATTGACCGTGGAAGAGTCGAGACCGTCGATCGTGGCGGCTGGTTGAGTTTGCCGCAACTGGTACGTACCAGCCGTCAATTCGTCGACGGTGAAAACACCATTGGTATCTGTAAGCACGGTTCGTGTTACAGCTACGCCACCCAACACCGTGCCCTGTAGAGTAATTTGGGAACCAGGCAGACCAATCTCACCGCTGTCCAAGACGCCGTTGCGATTCAAGTCGATGTAGACGCGACCGCCAATCGTGCTATTGGCGGCTTCAACGACGTCCACCACGACCGTCGCTGAGTTGGACAATCCGTCGGCATCGGTCACTGTATAGGTGAACACGTCCTGTCCGATGAAACCGAGAGGCGCGGAGTACAGGATCGTACTTCCCTGATTGGTGATGGTACTGTTCTGGGAACCGGATGAGACGTCGGTGATCGTCAGCGTCTGCACTCCGTCTGGGTCAGTATTATCGTTCGCCAGAACATCAATTGTCACTTGGACGCCCTGGTTGGTTGCTGTCGACGTGTCGTTCACGGCCGTCGGTGGGTCGGCCGTTCCCGTCACTGACAGTGTTACCGTGGTGACGTCTGATTCCAGCACACCGTCCGATGCTCGGTAGGTAAATGTGTCGGCACCGAAAAAGTTCGCACTGGGTGTGTAAGTGAATGTGCCGTCGCTGTTTAGGCCGAGTGTTCCGAACGTTGGTCCAGACTCCAACACGGCCGACAGGCTGGCGGGATCTGGATCGCTGTCGTTGGTTAAAATGCTATCATTCGCGGCGACCGTTAACGTCGAGTCTTCGTCCAGGGTAAAACTGTCGCCTACGGCGGTGGGTGCATCCGCAACCGTTAACACCGTGAGAGAAACGGTCGTCGCCCCGGATATGGACGTCCCGTCAGTGACGGTGTAAGTGAACGTGTCATTTCCGAAGAAATTGCTGTTGGGGCTATAGCTGAACGAACCATCGCTATTGAACGTTAGGATCCCGTTGGTGGTCGTTTGCACTACAGCGGCCGTCAGAGGTTCTCCGTCTATTTCGATATCGTTGAATACCACGCCGTCGTTCAAGTCGACCGCCAAGGTCTCGTCTTCATTCAGAGTGTATCCGTCCGGAAACGGCCGCGGTGCGTCGTCGACGCCGCTGACATTGATCGAAACCAGTGCAACATTCGAGACATCAGTGCCGTTCGTCGCTTGATAGGTAAAGCTGTCGCTGCCGAAAAAATCCGCATCCGGTGTATAGGTAAAGGACCCATTCGAGTTGAGGACCACAACACCTTTGGCCGGTCCGGTGACGACGGCAGCAGTGAGCGTACCAGAGTTTAGATCCCCGTCGTTATCAAGCACGCCCTGGCCAACAGCAATCGTCAGTGGAGTGTCCTCGACAGCGGCGTAGTTTTCGGGAAACGCCGGGATCACTCCTACGACGTTTACATTCGCTGGCAGCGTCGTTTTGTTGCCCGCCGCGTCGGTAACCGTCAATTCAATCGTTTGTGGTACTGTCTGCTGAATGGTCGGTGTCCAGGAGACGACGCCCGTTGCCGGATCGATCGTCATACCAGCCGGCGGGTTTACCAAACCAAAAAGAGTGGTTGCGATGGCGTCGTCGCTACCTGTGGCATCGAACGTGTATTCAACTCCCACCTGAGCTTGCCGTGGAATATTATCGACCAGAGACGGTAACACGGAATCGATCGTGACACCAAGCGATCCCGAAACTGGGCTCTGTACCGAGTTGGAAAGCTGGACCGCAGCGAATTGATGGGGTCCATCGCTAACGATCGTCGTCCCATTGGTCGTCACCGTCACGGAGGTGGATTGAGCAGCAACCACCGCGGACCCAATCTCCAGCCCATCGACTCGAACCAACACTTCAGCACCTGGGGCGACGCCCGTTACTTCAAACTGCAGCGTGGTATTTGTACCATTGTTCAGCCGCGTCAAGTCGTCGTCGTTGGCCGTCCCCGTATCGGAAGACGCCAGTAGATCGATCCCAGTCGGAGCTAACAGCGGTGACTCGCCGAACACCATTCCGATCGTGTCGCGACCTACGGCGACGGTTGCCGAGTAGCCCGCAACAGGCTCTGTTTGCGTTGCGCCTTGCGTCGACTCCGACCGTACCGTATGTGTGCCAGGTGCTGCCGCCAAACGAAAATCGCCATTGGCATCGGTTGAAGTGAACAACTCGCCCGCATCTCGGACACCATTACTGTTGGCATCGCTGTAGATAATCGCATTCGGGATGCCGACTTCACTCACATCACGCACGCCATTTGCATTGGCATCCAGATACTTTTCACCCACTAACTCGCCGTGCCCCAGCACATTCGCTACCACCGTGAGCTCGTTAGAGGCGGTCAACGGGAGCTCGCCGAATGGCGATCCATTGGTTTTGTCCACTGGTATGCTGGCGATCCCGTCGACAACCGTCATGTCCAGCGCCCGGCCGAAAACGGTGAAGTCGGTTGCATTGAGAAACGAATTATCGCCCAGGTTGAAAAAATACTGGCTGGTCGCGCTTATCGGTTGCGACGTCTTGGCCATCGCAATTGTGCCACGCAAGTTGGAAATTAGCGGTTCATTTGGAATCGGGGGATCCGTCGGCACTGAGCTGAATTGGGCCGTGCTGCTAAAGGTAGTATCCGTAGTCTTGAATCCGCCACCTTGAATTACAAAGCCAGGCACACTGCGATGAAAAAATGAGTTTACATAGTCGCCATCGTTGACGTAGTTTAGGAAATTGTCGACGGTTCCTGGTGTTTCATCTTCAAACAGTTCGATGAGGATTGAACCGAAGTTCGTATTTACGGAGACCACAGGATTGTCTGTGTACACCACCTCAACATGGTCGTGGTTCTGCAACACGTAGTCTTCATAATCAAGGACAACTTGCCCGTTGACAAACATCTTGACCAAGTGATTTGTATTGGCCACGTTACCCAGCAGTTCCTGCTGACTAAAATTCGACAGTGGATTGTTGCCTGCTTGCCCCGCATTGGTGCGCCATGTATCAAAAAACGTCTCGAGGGTGATACTCGAGTCGGGTGTAAAAAAGACGTCGCCCTCTTCGGCCAAAGTAAACGTATCGGCCCTGTCGTCACCCTGAACACCGATGTTTGCCGGCAGCAGTTGCTCTGCCCCGTTGACAAACAACGACAAGTGGATGTGGACGGTTGTGTGTTCACCTTCGCCAGTGACCAATCCGGCCAACAAGCGACGCGACTCAAGGGACTCGAGTTGCATCAAACGACCTAATTGGCGCGTGCCCCTCTTCCTTCGGCGAAGACGTCGGCGACGCGAGGACTTAAGTGGCATGGGGTTCCCTTACAAAGTGGTCGGATTCGTGTTGTCTCTTCAAAGTGTCGGCCGCGCCACGATGTTGCAAGAACACGACGTAACGTGGATTGTTGTCAGCATTGTCTGCGTTTAGGCGGTGCCCGAATCAACGTTGTCGTCCGGGTCCAGCCAGTGGCAAAATTACGCAAAAAATCAGCCTATTTACCTGCTCCATGGACGTTCTGAGTGCTCAGACAGTTCCGACCGAAATCCGGCCGAACCCGCGAAGTGGGTGCGATCTCCCACTTACACTCGCAATTTGCATGCCAAGCTCGCCGCCAAGTCGTGCCAGCGAGCCCAAAAACACAGGAATTGCTCACCCTGGTGCCCCAACACCATTCTGATTCGGGCTGAACAAAAACCAACGCTTCGCCAAGTGATCTTGGTCGCTAGCGGAGAGCGAACGGAGATCTAGTCGAGATCAATCCAGATATTCGCCACAATCGCACCGAAAAAGGCAGTGCGTGGGCCATACACCCAATGTGTGGCACGGGCTTCGCCAGTGCTTTTCGGCCATTCTCCCACATGCGGCCCTGGACCGGTATCGCCAACGCACGAACACTGGCGAAGTCGGTGCCACACCTTGTCTCTACTTAAGTGAGGAAAGGAACTCAAGCAGATCGGCCGCATCTTGAGCTGTGGAATCCCGCAGCAACAGATCGGGCATCAATGACTTCTTTTGAGCCACAAGGACTTCGATTTCATCTGGCAAAATGCGTACATCCTTACCGCTCGAGTCACGAAGAACGACAACCTCCTCCGACCTTTCCACCAACAAACCCGAGATGACCTCTCCCGATGTGGTCTGGGCGAGCCAGGTCTGGAACTTAGCATCGACCCTACGGGACGGGTCGAGGATATTGATAAGAATCTCTTGGCGGCTCATCCGCGTGCCAATGTGGTCCAAGTCTGGTCCCACCGACTTTCCTTGACCGGCAACTCGATGGCAGTTCCTACACTGCATGTTCTGAGCCTTGACGAAAAGTTCACGGCCTCGGTCGAGGCTTGCGATCCGAGTGAGTATCGATTGAGGGTCAATGGTCGAACCAAGCCGCTTGGTCCTCATCTGCTCGGGTACAAACGACTCAAATAAATCCCGAATCGCGGCGTCGGAATGTTGGCTTCCGCGACGAACTGCTAACTCGCCTGATGCCTTCGAGATGTTCTCTGTCTGGCCGGGCTGCAACAATGCGGTGGCAAGCCGGATCGCTCCGTTGGCCGAGGACAATAATCCGTCGACCGCAACCTCTCGTTCCCTCGGACTCGGTTCGCTTTCGAACCGCAGTATCTTGTGCCACGACCTGGCAGCCGAGTCCAAACGCGCGACATCATCGGTAGGCGCCTCGCTCTCCGGCAAATCCAAGATCCAATCGTGAATCAACTGAACTCCGGCAACGTCGACCATTTGTGAACCCAAGTGGGGCATCCGCCCTCGCCCTAGCTTGGACATTCGGTAGTACAGAACGGACCGATACGGATCGCCGGGCGCGAGAATCCAAGGGTCGACAATCCCAAATGTGCCTTGGCTGGGACGCGACACTAACCGAGTCCGCTCGAAAGACAGCGAATCCACGAGTTCGATCGACGCGCTGCCGCCACCACCGCGACAATGACAGGTGGCGCAATTCACATGTAAATACGACCGTGCCCGTTCGGCCAACGACACGCCTGAATCAGCCGGGTTTGGTGTCTGTGGTAGTTGATCCACCGGAGGTGAGTTGACGTCATGTCCCTTCACTAATGGTTCTTCAAACAGCCCGATGTGAGCCAACGTTCGCAACTGATTGTCCGTCAGCTTCTCATAAGCAACGTCGCGATTGAGCTGTGGAACGCGAAATCCATAGACCGATCCGCGGCGCGTGGTATGGCACAAAATACACTCAGTGCGACTGGCAAAGTGCCAAGTCTGTTGTCGCAGTCCGCCTTCGGCGGTGGCATCTTCAATCGTGAACGCACGATCAACGGCACCGCCTGAGGAAAGCACTGCGTCGTCCTGTTTATCATTCCAAATGTAACAATAGGCTCTCCATTGATCACCTTCGCGGTGCAGTATCTGCGTTTCCAGTCGACGCAGCACACCAGGTGCGACTTGCAGGTGAATTGTCTTGCCGATCACAGCGCCATCCGGATAACTCCACTCACCTTTGATGATACCTTTCTGAGGATTGTTCTTCTGGTGCACACCAAGTCGCGTCGTCCCCGGGATCGCGATGAAACGGGACGATGTGGTTCCGTCGGCCCATGGTTCGGCGTTGATCTCGTAGGGAATCACGCCAGCCGCTAGCTCGTGATCTGCCGCCGATGCAAACAAACCGGTCCCACTCAAGGAGCGGGGAAACTGAGAGACTCGATTCGACCTTGGATTCTCAACCAACCGATGAAGGGTGCCATCGTAGGCAACGATGTATAGCGCTCGATTTCTATCGATGCCAAAACAAATGATTTGCAGTACCGTGTCTGCCAACTCCCACGGTTTTGGCGACGACGACTCGGCGACCAGTCCCCAGATCTTGCCGGTGACATAATCTCCGTAGATGTAGCTGCCAACCAATTCGGGAAGCCGCCTGCCACGATAGACGTGGCCGCCGGTCATCGATCGCGCTTCGGTGTGCGAATGCGCTGCGGCTGGCGGAGTCACCGGCGTCGGGCCTCGGACGATGTCCCGCCGAATAGGCTGGCGATGCTCAAGCAGGCTCCAGCCAAAGTTAGCGCCGGGCGCAGCGCGGTAAATCATCTCCCACATTTCCCAGCCAACGTCGCCAATCCATAAATCACCTGTGACGGAATCGAAACTCATCCGCCAGGGATTGCGGTGACCGTATGTCCATATCTCACCTCGGGCACCTTTGGTCGTGACAAACGGATTGTCAGCAGGCACAGAATAGAGACGGTCGCCCTCGGGATGGTCGACGTCAATTCGCAACACCGACGCCAACAAGTCACCAACGTCTTGACCCGTGTCGTGGATGTCGGGTGGAAAAGCGGGAGAGCCGTCTCCCGTCGAAATGTACAGATAACCATCCTCGGGACCGAACTGTAGTGAGCCCCCGTTGTGCCCACCAGCCAGCCAGGTAATCAGAATCTCCTCAGTCGAGAGATCGATTCGCAGTGGGTCAATAGATGTGGCGTGAAAACGTGACACTCTTGTGCCTTGAGGATCATCCGCCTTGAGGGCGTAACAAATAAAGCACTGACGGTTGCGTTCAAAGTCGGGATGAAAAGCAAACCCGTACACCTTCAAAGCGTCGCCTACTGCCTTGGCAGCAGGAATCTCACTGACATCGGCCGCCAACATCGTCTCCGAAGTATCCGACACGGTGTGAAAGGTCAGCAACTTGCCGCCGAGTTCCACCATCAGCATCTGGTCTGTACCTGGAACGGACATCAAGTCGACGGGACGGTCGAACGTGAGATTCGGAAAGGCCCGCTCAGTCACCATTGGCAACGGTGGATCGGGCGTACCGTGAATTCTGGAGGTCGTCCAAGCGACTCTCTGCTCGATGCCAAATGGCCCTTGTTTCTTTTCTTCCGCAAGACAGTAGCAGCTTAATTGCGCAACGGTAACTGCGATCGCGAACCATTGAAAAGGCGTCCGAGTCATGCGATAGTTCTCCCTCATCGTTCCCCCATTACCTTTTGGATCGACGCATTGTACACGATGTGTGCCACTGGCTCGGCCAGTGTTTCAAGTAGGCGAACGAGATCGGGGGTTGTTAGTTTAAGACGCCGCGAGTAACCAAATCCGCCGGCACGCGTTTGCGTCCAGTTCTCAAGCGAGCGGCTACGAAAACCGTGGGCTAGCGCCCAGCGGCTGATCGAACTGTGCGTTGTTTGAGGTATTCCAACAGATCTGCCATCTGTTGCACCGAGACGGTTTTCTCGACGCCTTCGGGCATTAGCGACTTTCCACTAGCATGCATTTCGTCAATCTGATCTCGTTGAATCACCACTTGCTTGTTCTCTGCCTGTCGCAGCACGACCGTCTTCGCCGTTTCAGTGACGAGCAGTCCATTGATGACAATTCCGTCAATGGTGATGACGGTATAGTCGTTGAATCGCGGTTCAACTTTGCGATTCGGATCCAAGATATCGTAAAGCAATGCGTCACGGGCTCGGTTGCGGACGTCGCTTATGTCGGGTCCCACGTCGTGCCCGACTCCGTCAACTCGGTGGCAACTGGCGCATGTCTTGCGAAACACCTCGATGCCTCGTTCCATCGATGCGTCGATCGTTAACGCCGCCTCGTACTGTTTTGCCACGGCAACTCGATCGGCCGAAACGGCACCGCCAAACAAGTCAATCGCCAGTTGTTTTATCTCCGCGTCGGCGTGTCGAAGTAGACGGATCCTACGTTCGACGCCGACGGCTGCGGCTGATAGAGTGCCGGCCTTCATTGCCACCAAAGTGGCTCTTGTGCTCTCTTTTCTCGCCATCAGCAATTCCAATGCGGGGCCTCGAAGTGACGGTCCCAGCGACGACCAGTTCGTCAAGATCGTCTCCATCGCATCATCTTCCGGCACTCGTCGTAGGCCTTCGATCGCGGCCCGTTGCACTTCCACCGGTTGAGCCGATGACAACAGTCGCCGCAACGCACCCAGCGTTTGTTGGGGAGACTGAAACGCCATTAACTCGGTGGCGGCGACTCGGTCTCCGGAAGATCGTTGACTGTCCAATGAGACTTCTTGGGTCTGTTTCATGAGTTCCCGGATCGGACCCATGGATTCCTCCAGTGCGGTGGGTGGACCGCTGAGCAGCGACGCCAGACTCAGCCGGCCCAACTCGCCTCGATATCGTGGTAGGCCAGTCGCCAGGCCACGCAGCGTCACGGTTTGCCACCATGCTCCCCGTTTGTCGGCCGTGGGTGCCAGGGCATCGAGCACCAATTTGAGTTCGGCAGCGTCGCCGCGTGCTCCCACCACCTCGGCCAAACGCCGCACGATATCACCGTACTGTGGTCGAGAAGCAATCTTAGGGTCGGCAAACAACCCCTGTAGGATCGCCCCGCTACACTGCCGGCTGGATGTCAGGATCGCCGTGGCGAACCACTCATCGATACCGTCACTCTTGGCCAACGAAGTCAAATACGAACCACATTTTTCTGATGCAGATTCCCCCATCGCCAAGGCGACTTGGTAACGAACACGAGGTTCGTCGTCGCCCGCCATCTGGCCGACCAATTCGACCAACCGCTTGTTGCCAGCAAGACGAGGGGCAAGCAGCTGTACGGCCGCCAGCCGCAAGTGATGGCCGGGATCACGTAACAGTCGAGTCAAATCATCGTCGGTCAACGCCGCGAGGCCATGCAGCGTCCAGAGTGCATGAAGTCGAGTCAAGGCGGCCGTTTCAACGTTACCACTGGCTATCGGTTCGAGCATGGCGCGCAATCGTGGCACGAGATTCTGCATCTGTCCTTCGACAATTAGACGCTGTCCCAACCGCCGCCTCCAGCCGTTCGGATCGCGCAATAAGGCCAGTAGATCGTCATCGTCCTGCGGTGGCCGGAAGGTGGATGCCTTCTTTCTCTCGGGGACGATCCGCCAAATTCTGCCGCGGTCCTCTCCAGCTCGCCAATCGATCCGAGCGGCGATGTCCGGTGGCAAGAATTTTGGATGTTCCACCCACATCCGGTACATGTCCGCCAAGTAGAGCGCTCCATCGGGCCCTGTCGCCAAACTGGCTGGACGAAACCAGGTATCACTCGAAGCGAGAAAATCGGCCTTCGGTTCCGCGCGTCGCGCATTCAAACCGGAACCGTCCGGGTAGACGATCGACCGAGTGACGAGATGTCCTACAGGCTCGCAGACGAACACAGAACTCTGGTCGGGTTCCGAACCAAACAGATCACCGGTATACGCCGTCACGCCACAGGCGGAGGTATGCGTGCCTGCATGGGAGAGCCAATTACTCTTCATCGCAACCAACGGATAAACGCGAGTGTCTCCGCCCGCCGGGCCCACATCGACGTGTCCACGTGATATCGACACAAACGGGTTGCGTTGAGCTTCGCTACGAGTCAACCGACGGACCATGATTGGATTGCGGTTGGTCGTAAAGAAACGATATCCATACTTGTCGATGGTGTTACCGAATTGTCCCAGTCCGTTGTCCGCTTCAAATTCCATTGTTCGCGGATGAAAACGAAAGTCGAGACGCGGCATGGTGACCGGTTCGCTGGACTCAATGTCACCCCCCGCCCCCCGCCGACGAACAATTTCCCCGGGACCATAGTTTAGGTAGATCCAGTTGTCGAATCCCCAGCGAGGGTTTCCGATCTGCATCTGAGGGTGAGCCGCAACAAAACCCTCAAACCAAACTTCGCGAATGTCGGCGCGATGGTCACCGGTGGAGTCTTTTAGAAACACAATCTGGTTCTGAGCGCCAACAAGAATACCGTCATCGACCGGCAATAAACTGTGAGCGAAATTCAACTGGTCAGCGAACACAAATCGCTCGTCCATCACACCATCCCCATCGCGATCGGTCAACAGCACGACTCTGGATAGTGGCGGTGCGCCTTTCTCTTCGGGACCTGTGGGATAATCTCCATATTCGACGACAAACATCTGCCCCAGATGGTCGAAGGCGATGGCAACCGGGTCGAATACAAGCGGTTCCGATGCCACAAGCTCCACACGAAAACCGGGTTCAATTCGAAACTTCGCCTTCGACTCTTTGGCCGACTTAGGTGGGTCCACCTTGGCATCGATCCAATGACGGCCACCCCGCACGCGATCAACTGATTCGAGCGTGTCCTGACCCGCTACATCGGCAACGTGAACAAGGCACATCACAAGGCAAATAAACGACGTTCTCATTAGATCTCCTGGCTATTTATCCAGAGGTCAAGGACCGACCCAGACCGCTAGTATACCGTCGGCTGCGAGAAGATCGAACAATGGCGAGTGATTGCGGTTACTCTTTGATTTGAAGACGAAGCAATGCAAGGTGCTCCTGAACCGAACACCGAACAAGAAACCACGTCCTTAATGTCTTTGTGCCTTAGTGTGAGAATATGATTTGCGCTCACACAAAGAGACAAAGACACGAAGATTCACGCCAGCATGGTTCGGCGAAGCTCGTCAGTCGATGAATGCCTGAATTTCCTCTCGGCTAAATCGGCGTTCCAATCTGGCGCCGAGTTGCGAGACAATTCGCGCGGCGGCATTGGATGCCAAATGACCCGCCTGTTTCCAGCTCATTCCGTTGGTGATTCCATAGAGGATTCCGGCAGCATACATATCACCTGCGCCAGTCGTATCGACTGCTGCCACCTCAACACCTTCGATTGGGTAAGCGTCACCCCCGTGCATGATCAACGAACCGTTACCACCTAACGTCAAGGCAACATTTTCGGCGTGACGATGAATTTCGCGGGCGCAGTCGATAGCGTCGTGTTTGCCGGTGAGACTCCGCGCTTCCTCTTCGTTGCAAAAGAACAGATCGACTGGTCCCTCGATCAACTGCCAGATCTCATCGCGAATAATGTTCACCAGGAAAGGATCCGACGCGGTGAATGCGACCTTGACTCCGTGCTTCTTCGCCAACTCAATTGCTCGGTAAGCCGCCGCCCTTGTGGTATCACCTGTAAACAAATACCCTTCGATGTAGACGTACTTTGCTTGCCGCAAATCGTCTTCGTTGACATCGTCTGGTGTCAGAGTCGCCGAGACGCCCAAGTTGGTCAACATCGTGCGCTGCGCATCCTCGCTGATCAGCACGGCACACGTCCCCGTCGGTCCATCGGTCGCTTGCGGCACGTCGATCGCGATTCCCAACTGGCGCATGTCTGCCAGAAAGAACTCCCCCATCTCGTCGTTACTTACCTTTCCACAGTAGGCAGCCTTTCCGTCGAATTCGGCCACACCGACAATGGTGTTTGCCGCCGAGCCACCGGCACAGCGATGAGACGGTAAGCCGCTCAGCTGTTCCAGAACGACCGATTGCTGTTGCGCGTCAACCAACGTCATGATCCCTTTGTCGAAGCCGGTCGCCGCAACGACGTCCTCGGTCACTTGGGCCTGAACGTCGACTAGAGCATTGCCAATTCCATAAACGTCATATTTCATGGTGAGTGAGAGCTATTCGGATAGAGGTTGCGAGGAGATCAAAACGCGAAAAGCAGCGTGAGACGGACTATCCTATCTGCCCAATAGCCAAACACAAGCCGGCCCGCTGACGCTACTCACGCCAATTTGCTTTCCCGTGCTCTCTTAATGAGCAACAATACTTTTTACGTTGGTGCGGACCCGCACGAAAACTATTCGCCAACCGCTCGACGGTGCCTGTTCACAACACTCGGATCGATGGAGTCTGACGATGTTCCACCGCAGCATCACGACCGCCGTACTTCTCACCATTTTCTTCTTCTCGGCAGCCGTACAGGATCCGGCCTTAGCTGAACCCACATCAGACATAGTCCCCGAGTCCGCGAAGTTAGAGACTCTTTGGGAAGAGGGCGGGTTCACCGAGGGAGCCGCCTCGGGACCGGACGGATGTATCTACTTCAGCGACTTCGCTCAACCATTTGAATCCGGTCCAGCGCGAATCATGAAATTCGATCCCGCCAGCGGCAAGATCAGTGTGCATTGCCCGGATAGCGGAATGGGTAATGGCCTCATGTTCACTCGAGACGGCCGCCTCATCGGTTGCTGTGCTTCTCCATTAGGTGGTCACCGAGCTCTCGTCGAATTCCTGCCCAGCGGAAAAGTGAAACCGCTGATCTCGAAATTCAAGGGGAACCGGTTCAACTCGCCCAACGACCTGGTTATCGACAGTGTGGGCCGAATTTACTTCACCGACCCAAAGTACGTTGGCCCTGAGAAACTCGAGCTCACTTCGTTCGACGTGTACCGATACGATCCCGACAAGACCATACGCGTGGCCACAGCTCAAATCACAAAACCCAATGGGATTGGCCTTGCGCCCGATGGCAAGACCTTGTACGTCGCCGAAACCGATAATGGTAGCGCGACGGCAGACCTGGACAAGACGCCTGCGAAAAAGGGGCGGATGACCCTGAACGCATTTTCCGTTAATTCGGACGGTTCGCTGGGTGACAAGAAAGTGCTCCACAACTTCCAGGCCCAAACAGGTATCGATGGAATGACACTGGACGTCCAGGGCCACATCTACACCGCCGTACGATCGGAGGACGGCTTTGGCATCGTCGTTTTTTCAAAAGGGGGCAACCGTTTGGCTCACATCCCCACGCCCGAGTTGCCAACCAATTGCGTCTTCGGTCGCGGCAAGCAGAGTAAGATTCTCTACATTACCGCCGGCGGCGGACTCTATCGCATCCGACTCACCATCGACGGACACCATCCAGCGTTGCGGTAGGTTGAAGTCAAGTGCCAAGGCCGTGGTTATACAAACACGAAGCGCAAGCGAGTGAGTCCCACCCAAAAAAGACCGGATCCGCTTGTGTGGTAGGATGCTGGCTTGTCCTCCGTTTCGAGTCCGAGGGTAATACCATGTCACGCTCACCGCGTCGTTTCGCTCTTACTGCGCTCTTAAGCTTGCTGTTCTTCGCTGGGTGCTCTTGCTCTCAATCGGTATCGGTGCCAATTGGGCCAGTAGCAACGACCTACCCACTCTCGGAAAACGCCGCTGACGCCTTGATCGAAGTGGTACTCGACGGCGTGGTGGACGAGTGGCATGGTGTGGCACCGATATGGAACGAGGCTGGCGTTGTCGGCCAAGGACCATCCAAATCTGGCATAGACATCTATCACGTCTACATGACAAACGACAGCGAGAACCTTTATCTCTTTTTTTGCACTCGTATTTCTCTGCAGGCACGTTACGACAACACTCCAACGAGCGGTGAATTGTGCGACCTGTACTTTGATACGGATAACGACCCTCGCACTGGCTGCTAGGATGTCGACGGCTTTGACTTTGGGAAGATCAGTGGCTACGAATTGAAGGCATGGATACCGGTCGGCGTCTATTCTAAAGCGACTGAACAAGGCCCATACATTTCATACGACTTGCTACGCGCCAATGGTGACGGAGAGTTCGTGATGGGAACTTCACTCCACTCCGAGTCGTCTCAAGACGCCGGCGCTCTTATCACTCACGGTAGCGACGGCGTGGAAATGGCGATACCACTTGAGTCGCTCGGCGCGGAACCAGGATCGGCCATACGATTGTTGATCAAAGAGGCTGTGGATCCATTCGCGAAAGAGCGATACAGCGAAGGATCCTATACGTTGCGCTAACGAACTCGCAATCCCCACCGGCCCTGTGCCGGTGGAATGGGGTCTGGCAACTACCTGGCCAATTAACGCACGCACCCAACTCATTCCACTGATGCGTGCCGGCTAATTGGAGTTGCCGGGGTTGTTGGATTTCGCTATTTAGTTCTCGCCGAAACGCAAATGAGCGGACTATCGATATGCGCGCACTTGGACAACCAGTTGCCGGAGCCGTCCTGGCAGTAGTAAGCCTCACTTTAGGGTGTCGTGCGGTGCCGGGACCTGCACAATCCGCAAGTCCATCGCCCAACTTCATGCTAGCTTCGCTCTTTGCAGAAAGCCAACTGAGCGAAGACTGGAACGCTTGGGGAAGTCGAACACTGCAAGACGGAGACGTGATCTTCACGATGGGACAGAGCCGAATCGTGATGGGACTCGTCAATTTTTCGAAGTTCTCCAGCGAAATCGCGGACAGTCGATTTTCGCACGTCGGAATCATCGCCATCGAGGATGGAGTCGCTTACGTCTACGACACTGTTTCCGGTGGGCCTCGCCGAAAGAACGTCGGTTGGTATCTCGCCCGTGACAAGATCGAACGAGTGGCGATCAAGCGACCACATTTGCGTTTCGCTTCGCACATTCCACCGGCGATCGAGTTCTGCCGCAACGTCTACGACGAACAGGTCAAATTCGACGAGCGGTTCCTGCTCGAAGACGACCGATATTACTGTGCCGAATTCGTCGATTTAGCGTATCGCCGCAGTGGACTTCCGATGTGTGGTCCTATTCCGATCAATCAGCTGCCCAACTTCCGGGAATTCTCTGTGCCAACAGCAAAGCTGGTCGAATGGTTCACGTCCATCTCTCCTCAGCAGGCGGTGATCATGCCCGGCAACGAGTCGATGGGGATTTGGTCGAGTCCCACGCTGCAGCTAGTTCTCAGCGAACGTAACCCGGCCACCGGGCCTCCACTTGCCTTTCCGCAACATTGATTCTTGCCTGGCCTACTTTTTGGGCAGCGGTGTGCTAGTCCTCTACGGTCGCACCTTTGGCAGCGCGTCGACGAATCCTGCGTCTGTGCGACGCAACTCTGCGATCGTTTGACCACGCATCGTGTGCAAGTGAGCCGCGTGATCGTCGTTCGACGCCAGATTGTTCAACTCTTCCGGATCCGTCTGCAAGTCGTACAGTTCCTCAATTTCGTTTTCCTCAAATGTGCGGATATACTTAAAGCGTCCGTCATGCAACGACGCGTACCATGATACGCCTCCAACTCGACGGAGCACTGAAGTGTCGGTGGGAATGGTATCGGTGTCCGTTCCGTAGTGTCGCCCTGTGAATGTCATCAGCAGATTTCGCCGCCACGAATCCTCGGGCTTCTCCAATTGGGGAACCAGAGATCGACCGTGCATCTTCCAAGGTAGATCGATACCTGCCAAATCAAAAAATGTAGGCGCTATGTCGACTCCGCCAGCCGGCGTCGTGCAGACCTTCCCTCGGGGAAAGCGTTTTGGCATCGACAAGATGAGTGGACTGCGAATGTTTGCATCGTAGGGAGCCACCTTCGCGCGGAAACCGTGTTGCCCCCAGGCGAACCCCTGGTCGGACGTGAAGACAATCAACGTGTTGTCGTACTGTCCCGTCTCTTTGAGAGTGGCGATCAGTTTCCCAACCGCTTCGTCCAAAGCGAGCACCCCTTGGTGGTATTGACGAATCCAGTGATCGAGCGAACTGCCGTGAATTCCTTGTCCCGGACTGTTCTCACCGGTCGCACGACGGCGACCCTTGAGGTGAGGCAGACCGTCTTCACCTCGATACCAACTCTCGATTTCCTGCATGTAGGCGGGCTTTCCCGCCCGTGGTGGAAAGATGTCCTGCGGTACGGGAACCGATACATTGGCGTACTCGTCCAAGTGGCGGTCGGCCGGTGTGAACGGCCCGTGAACCGCACCATAACACAACCACAGGTACCAGGGTTTGTCTGGTTCACGTCCTTTCCCTTGCAAATACTCAACGGCCCACCGAGTGTAATTGTCGGTACTGTAGCCAGTGACATTTCTCGCATCGCCTCCCTGAAACTCAATCAACTGGTCTTTGTAATAGTTACCAGCATTCTTCGGGTGACGAGGTCGATTCCAGACAATTTGGTAGTCCCAATCGCGACCGAATCCAGTATCGGTGCCTGTGTGCCACTTGCCAATCTGGGCCGTCTGATAACCGTTCGCACGAAAGACCTTCGGCCAAAATGGACACTGCTCGGGATCGTACTCACTGCCCGGATAATCACCTTCCATCCGCATCGACTTCACCGCGTGTTGGTAATGCCCTGTCAGCATGGTGGCGCGAGAAGGCATGCACCATGTACCCATATAGGCGTAGCGGAAACGGACACCATCGGATGCCAAGCGATCGATATTGGGGGTCCTGACAAACTCATACGATTCGTCGTAGCAGCCGACAGTACGATGCGAATGATCGTCGGTGTAGATAAACAAGATGTTTGGCCGTTCGTCTGCTTCCGCTTGGTTCAACAGAGCGAACAAGACAACAACCAGCGTGAACCAACGCTCCGGCCGAATGGCATGGGAAGGTAAAGAAAAACGAACGATGCACATGATATTCTCGATCTGAAATATTCCGTGTGAACGGGACGTGAAGCGACCTTTATCGCTGCCCCAATTCTAGGTCAATGCGGCCCCTTCTCGTTTGACCGATCGGCACCTCGGTCTTCTCCCGGCGTTGTCCCTCGATATCCGTCACGTTTCTCAGCGGGCAGTAGACCACCAGTTTCTAGATCAAAACGATCCTGCGAAATCCGTTTGGGAACACTATCTCTGGTCTCGTCCATCCACTGGTCGAGCAGTGTTGCTAGCTGCTTCTGCCGGTCGGCATGGTCAGGATTTCCAGCCAGATTGGTCAGCTGGTTGGGGTCTTGGCGAGCGTTGTAGAGTTCAAGGTGTGGGCGCGGTGCCAGAAAGACATCTGCTTGAGCCGGAGTTAGACGATTCGCATCACGCGCGACTTTCAATGCGTCGTAAGTCGGTGATCGCAGAGCGTCGGCTGGACCGGGCTGTGGATTGTACGGCCGAAAGTTCTCGATGAGTAGAAAACCATCGCCGCGAATTGCCCGCCCGTGAGCTTCATAGTCATGCCAATTATGTTCGGAAAACGCCCACCGCCGCGTCGTGGTCGAGGCATTCTTGAGAATACTCAGGAAACTGACGCCCTGCATGGTCTCGGGAGTCGGCACGCCGGCGACCTCCAGGAATGTCGGGGCGATGTCAATAACACTCACCAAACTGTCTGTGACCTCGCCACCGGAACCGATGCCAGTCGGCCAATGAGCGATCAACGCGGTTTTCATCCCCGAGTCGTGCAAGCGGGTCTTCGCGCGATTGAACGGTCTTCCGTTGTCCGACAGAATCAGTACCAGCGTGTTGTCCCAAACTCCCTGGGACTTCAGAACCGACTCGACTCTGCCAATGAAATGATCGAATCGTGTCACTTCGTTGTAATAAGATGCGAGATCTTGTCGAGTCGCTAGATCATCGACAAGAAACGGCGGTACGATAACGTCTTCCGAACCGTGTTTGGGACCGTAAACAGCATCGTCCCATTCCGAGTCGCCGTTCCAACCACGGTGGGCGTCGGTCGACGCAAACCAAAAGAAGAATGGCTTGTCCAATGGACGGTTCTCGGCAACATTGACCCAATCGCCGTGGCCGCCACTATTGCCTGGTTTCCGGCCGGTCGCTTTGCTGACAAAATTCCAAGCCGTGACTTTGGCACCCGATTTGGACATGTGGTTTTTCCCAGAGAGTGCCGTGTAATACCCGGCATTCCGCAACAATTCCGGAAACCACGGCAAATGACCAGAAATCGGCAAATGCAATTCGGCTGCCTTGCCATTGTTGTGCGGGTACCGCCCGGTGATGATACTGGCCCGGCTTGGAGAACAGCTGCTTGCCGTCAGATAGGCATTGTTAAACCGCCGTCCATCAGACGCCAGTCGATCAATATTCGGTGTTCGCGCAGCGGGATTTCCATAACAGCCATGGTCATTCCAGCTGACATCATCGGAGATGAAGACAACCAAGTTGGGCCGGTCCGCTGCAATCGTCACGTTGACGACGCAAAGGGAAATTAGGGTCAGGATAATTCTCATTGCTGTGTTTCCAGATGCAATTGCGTTCACAGTACAATCAACGGCGCTCGATCAGTAGCGACTATCCTAACCGACACCCGTGTTTGGAACATCCAATTGGTGGCCCTTGATGCTGGAACACTACATACCTCGCAAAATTAACACGGGTTGTTGGATTACGTCGTACTCGCTGAACGCGCTGCGTGAATTACCTCCGGATACGCAATTTGTGTTGCCGATCGCGTCCATCGGCACGCCCTACGAGGCCTACGCGGAACTTGGTAACTGGGTGTTGCCACCTATCTTCCACGAGGCGCTGACTGGCTCACTCAAACAGGAGATCTTGGAACGCATTTTTCGCTGTTTTCCAGACTATGCGGATCCCCGAGACAATCGGTCTCGTCTCAAGATTGTAGAACTCCCGCGTCGCGACCCACCCACAATCACGCGACCAAAGGTACTCGCCTTCAGCGTGGATACGGCGGTCGAAGAGCACGGACCGCACTTACCACTTGGTACCGATACGATTCAAAGCTACGGAGTGCTCGAACAGTTAAGGAAAGAGAATAACCCTCATTTGCTGGTCGGTCACCCGGTGGATTATGGTCAACTCACTTGGGGACTTCCTTTCGGTTTCAGCATTGATCTCACGGCCGAATTGCTCACAAAATACGTCGCGCAATATGCCAACGCCCTGCAACGATGGCTGAATCCTCAATCGATGTATGTTGTGGATGTGCACGGGTCGATCGTTCATCGACAGGCGATCGTGCAAGGCCTACAGGATAGTACGGTGAAACAGTGGGCCTTTCGCTGGTTGCACGAACCCTTGGTCGAATTCGCATCGAAACGAAAAGACCAGCACGCCGGCGGCGTCGAAACAACTCTCGTCGAGTTCATTAGCGAGGACCTCCTTGATCCTGAATGGTGGCCAGCGCGCATCATGGAAATCGCGCGGCACCAGATGTCCTTGGAAACCGCCGTGGATTTGACACCTGATTTGGACCGTTTCGTCGAGCATGTGAACCGTGAGCGGTTCAATGGAATTGTCGGCGATATCGAAAACTATCACTCATTGGACGCAGCGGATCTGTTCGAACGGATTCTGCACGTGGCGCGAGACGATGTGCGTCGATTATTAGCCGGCAACGCAAAGCAAGACGCTGGCGCGGACTTGTGGTGATGGGGCGTTGCCCCTTCGTTGCAAGGCAATGCGGATTTGAGCCGAAGGCGCTAGCCTCGGGGTTTTTGCCAAGCCCCACCACTGGCAGAGCCAGTGCCACACATTTGAACCGGACGCACGGACGGATCCAGCCCCCTATTTCTCGCCGAGAGAACGTACGTAGAGGTTCGCGAATTCCATCGCCCCGTTGGGTACCAACACGAGCGGGCCCTTCTTGGAGCCCGTCAACACAACGTCCACAATCGCCCTGCCATTCACAGTGAGTGTCAGAGTATTCCCGCTGACAATTCCCTCGATTCGACTCCAACGCCCCGGCTTGTCCAACGAGTCTTGCTCGCCTTGGAATCGTAGTGTCGTTCCGGTGCCACCTCGTGGTGCAATCGTCAATGCCTGCGCCTGCTTGCTCCCTCGCACGTCAAGCAGAAACCCGAAATCGGTAAATTCTTCGTCCGTCGCCAATCGTTGGGTTTTCTCATCGGATGGTTCGCCCGCATAGGAAAGCACCCAATCCCGAACTCGCCACTGCTGTTGATCGCTCGCCTGCAAGCCCTTTAGGCTCAGTCCCGTGTAGATGGAACGAAAACCTCGATTGGCAACGGCCACATGTTTGCGCTCGACCGTCGAATTTGGCAATACCTTGATCTTGATGTTCCGATAATGGACGATTCCACCTTCCGATTCGAGACAAATGTAACCCACACGCGGACTACATTCTTTTCCTCGAGTCACTACCTTGCCGTTCACGGCCAGCGAGATTTCCCCGTCTCGGCACTCAACACGATAGTGATTCCATTCGGGACTCGCCTTTGAGCGTTCCTCAGTCGGAAATGCTCGGCTTCCGCCGCGGCCGTTGACTGGAGTCATCACAGCTCCGTGAATCGGAAAAATATCACCATGTGTGGTGTGACTTGGAGAATTGCCGTAGGCGTTTTCCAGCACCTGAACTTCGATGCTACGGTGAAACGGAACTCCTCGGGCCGTGATATCATCGGCCCAGACAAAGACGCCAGCGTTCCCTTTGGGCCGCATGTGCCTCCACTCCAATTCCAAAATGTAGTTCTGATACATCTTCGCGGTTCGAATCTCGCCGATCGGCTTCCCCGAACAGATTAGCATGCCGTCCTGAACTCGCCATGTTTCGGGCGGCGTGTTCACCAATACCCAACCGTCAAGGTCCTTTCCGTTGAACAGCGGCGTAAACTCACTCGACTCATCGGCCGGGAGAGTGCCGCACAGCGAGGAAACCAGCAGTGCGGCGGACGTGATAAAGCGACAACAATAACTCATGCAAGTACTCGATGCGATGAAGTGATTCGGAGTGGGAGAGACAACACCTTCCCTCGCATTATCCGCCGTTATGAACGGCTGTCAAAACAAACTTGCCAGGTTTGCTAATAGAGGTACCAGTGAAGTGCCGCGCCTTAGTGACTTCGTGCCTTTGTGTGAGAAATTATTCGTACTCACACAAAGACACAAGGTACCTGCCCCCACGTGCTCAATTTTAATCGCCCGCGGTTCGTGGCGAGATTCGCCTGGCCGTCTTGGCGAGTTGGACGAATTCCGCCCGCAAACCGTTGTGATCGGTGCCCAAGTTCTTTTCGGCGGTCTCGATCACCCAGCCCCAATCGGCGCTGCCAGCGAACTTTGAATCTCGTAAGAGCATTCCAAAAGTAGCTACCGATATCGCGAATTGAAAGTCGGTGGAGGCTGTGGGAAGAGGATCTCCGTCTGCATGCATGAGGGGCGTGGAAAACTCGCGACCTCGCTCTGATTCTGGAAGCTTGTAGCGCAAACTGACGTGAAGCAACTGGTCGTTGTCGACGTTCTCTAACGGTACCGTCTCGACAAATTTCGACGGTTTCGACGTCCGAGCTGGCGACTCCACACCGGCCGGGACGATTTCATAGAGTGCCGTAACCGTGTGACCTGCCCCCAGTTCCCCCGCGTCTTTGCTGTCGTCGCGGAAGTCCTCATTATCCAAGAGGCGGTTTTCGTACCCAATCAGTCGATAGGCGATCACACGCGTCGGATTGAAGTCAATCTGAATCTTGACATCCTTAGCAATCGTCACCAAGGTTCCACCGATTTGTTCGACAAGTACTTTTCGAGCCTCCAACAACGAATCGATGTAGGCGTAGTTGCCATTTCCCTTGTCCGCCAGTTTTTCCATCATAGAATCGTTGTAGTTGCCTTTGCCGAATCCCAACACACTCAGGAAGACGCCCGATTGTGCCCTGTCTTGAATCAATTGAATCAGACGACTCTGACTGGTCACACCGACATTGAAGTCGCCGTCTGTACAAAGGATGACACGGTTAATGCCACCTTCGACGAACTGGGCTTGAGCGACGTCGTACGCCAACTCAATTCCTTCCCCACCATTAGTCGAACCACCCGCTTGGAGATTGGCGATTGCATCTAGAATCACTTTCGATTGACGAATAGGCGTTGAGGGCAACGCCAAACCCGATGCCCCGGCGTACACCACCATCGCCACTCGGTCGTCCGGCCCCAGCTGTTGGACCAGCAATTGCATACCACTCTGCACCAATGGCAGCTTATCGACGGACTGCATCGAACCAGAGACGTCGAGCAGGAAGACTAGATTGACTCCGGCCACCTCTTCACGCGTTATCGTCTTGCCCTTCATCGCAACTCGAAGGAGTTGATGGTCAGGCGTCCATGGACAGCCGGCCACGTCCACCGCCACATGAAACGGATGCTCGCCATCGGGTGCTGGGTAGTCGTAGCGAAAGTAGTTGATCAACTCTTCAATTCGAACAGCTCCAGCCGGTGGCAGCCGGCCGGCGTTCAACATCCGCCGAACATTGCTGTAGGATGCCGTGTCGACGTCGATCGAGAAGGTGGACTTAGGATTCTGAAGCGCATCGACAAACTCGTTCTCTACGATTAGATCGTAGGCCTCGGTGTTGAATTCCTCGGTGTCGTATTCCTCGATGCCGTATTCCTCGATGCCGTATTCCTCGGTGTCGTATTCCCCGGACGGACCATCGAGATCGCCTCCGCCATTACTGCCATCTTCAACAGCGTAGTCTGCCGAGTCGGTTGCCATTTCACCGTAGCGAGCCGGAGCACTTGCAGGATCGCTTGCCGAATCACGGCCGCATCCAACGAACCCGAAAATGACAACACTGCCTGTCAAAAACCACCATTGGATTGCACGACGCATGATACGCCTCCCTCGTTCGTGACACGGTTGCCGCTCCAGTGTTTTGGCCGGCACTCGTCTAGGGGATCCCGGTTCCGACATCATTATTCCCGAAAAAGAGAATCAAACTCAAAAACCGGGCGGCACCACGTTACTGCTTCGGAAGACGACCGATGTCGGCCTGAGAGACTGGTTAACGGCTAAACTCGCGAACGGTAACGGTGGTACCCAACGGCTGTTCGTCCAAGACGTCCCAATGCGTGATTCTCCAGTAGCCGTTGATGACATTCAGGCGAAACGACGCGACGTATCGCTGCCTTCGTTCATGCAAGTGGCCCCAGTGTTCGATATTGCCCGCCACGTCCCATTGGCACACGTAGTAAAAGCTGGGTTCCGACCTCGCATGAACCGTCTGTTGAACCGTACCGTCACTGACGTCTACCGATGTTACGTGGGCGATCGCACCACCTTGGTCCTGCATGTCGAGGCTTTGGTGGATTTGCCGGTAGACGTGCTCGAGCAATTCTCCGTCCACACAGAGTGCCAACGCGTCGTAGACCTCACCGTCCGTTGGGCATTCAAAAGCGCGATACACGTTCCGGTGCAGCGGTGCAAAAATCTGCGCTGCCTCGGCAGTCGAGATAGGGTCGCTCTGCCATATCCTAGAATGTGCAAACCACCCGACGACTAGCGCAACAACCGCAGCCGCGAAAACGGCTGGAGTGGAAGGAGACTTGGTAAGTCGCGGACGCAGAATTCGCCAACCGACTAACCAGATTAGAATAGCGATATCAAAACCGAGAATGGCCGTCCAAGAAAGTGAGAGGCTCTGCGGCAAGTCGTTGGCCCGCAGCGGCGAAAACGGTACAACGCGGTGTGGCAACGGACTCTCCCATTCCAATTGTTGGCGGTTCCCGACACGGCTGAGCGTCCGTTTTTCAATGCGATCTCCTGCCAAGATTACAACGTCCACCGCCCACATCGATTCCGTGAATCGATTCCAGCTCATGCTTACTGTCTCTGGAAACGCTGGGCAGCGGTAGCTGAGAATAACGCCAACTCGTCCATTGGCAAGAGACACGTCTCGGTCGTTCGCATCCCTCGCAAAGTCTTTGGTAGCGAGTCCAAAAAAGTCACATTTTTCAAACTTCGCTTCGACCGTTGCTCCATTGATGCGGACAGGTAGTCCTTTAGCGAAATAGTCACCCACCACCGCTGCCGCCCCCCTTTGTTCCTCCGGCGAAAGGAAATCCCGATGCTCATGTTCGATCGGTAAGTCCAGCAACAACGTCTGAAGTGGGATTAGTATTTCGTGTCTTACTTGTCTGTTTTCGACATAGAGAAACGAATAGGTCGAGCTATAGCTGGAGATGCCGAGTGTCTCTTGTTTGGCCTTAACCAACCATGCTACTTGTTGCTCTCGGCCGTCGCCCATGCTCAACGGAGGCCCATCCCACCGCAAGCGCAAGATGTAGGGTTCGTGTGGACGCAGTGCAACCGGTTCCGACTCCGGCTGTTGTTCCTGTTGAACATGCAGCGTCATTTCTGACGGAAGGACGGCGCCGCCGTCGGTGAATTTTTGGACGAATGTCAGAAATTCGGGTGCCTCATCCAAATCGAATCGCAGGGAGAACGTTAGTTGGTGATCCATAAGCTCGGCCAGCGGAACACCTGAAGCGGGCGGCTGCCAGGTCGTCGAATCGAGCTTCGAGACCAATGGTCGACCATCGATGTCGAGGATTTGGAATCGCTCGGCAATGAACTGGCGATGCAACTGGATCCCCCGGCCGATTTCGGTCGCCGAAAGGTAGTCGCGGCTGTCCGTACGCAATGTGTGAAACAGATAGAGGTCTTCTAGGAATACTTCGATCTCGGCTGTAATCTCATCGGGGCGAACGTAGACCAGGGCTCGACTGATTGACACGGGGTGAGCGTAAGACGAACGAGTTGCGACAGCCAGTGCCAAGGCACCGCACAATGCACGCCAGATGAAAAAGCCGACCAAGCGGCTATTCACGAACCGTAACCAGGGCATCGACCCAACTCTGAAAGTGCATACCATCACTCTCGATATCGGCGGTAACCAAATGACTCCCAACACCGGACTGCACCTTAAACGTGAAAGAGGCCGATCCGGATCCTCCTGATTTCAAGGTCACAGGCTCGACGGACGACGTCAAGCGGGCCCCGTTGGGTAAGCGAGGCTTTACGCGAAAAGTTCGAGTGATTGGCGAGTGATTCAGAAGACGGACCTCGATCGTTGTCGTTTCGCCATCGGCGATCGAGACAGTACGGGGATAGCATACGGCCCATTGTTCATCGATTCCGTAGTTGGGGTCATCCCAGGGAAAGAGTTCCTCCAAAATCGCGATTCGTTCTCGATATCGACGCTCGATATAGTCCATTTCCTTGACGGTGAAGGCAAACACATGCTGGATATGTTCATTGACGATCCAAAACGGTTCCTTGATGTCACGGAGTTTCTTCAAGCACAACAGGTATCCTGAATTCTCGCTGACAAGGTTTCGGTTCAACAAGCAGTAATCGTCGATTCCAGATGGTGCGAACGCATCGCCGACAAAGAAAATCGGCCGTTCGTCTTGTTTGCGAGCGAACACGGCTCCATGAAAGTAAGTTTGGCCCGGAAAGAAATGAAAGGTCAAATCCAACTCGTGCCATTTCATCTTGTGTCCATCCGCCACACGCTGAATATTCTGAATGGGATTCGCTGTCATTGCTGGCAGGTGGTATGCCGCCGGATGTTCAAGCAAATCGGCGTACTCCGGTGTTGCATAAACCGGGCATTTAAACTTCTCGGCAGCCGTTTGCACTTGGTCGGTATGATCGTCGTGGTAGTGTGTGACAAAAATCCCGTCGACCTGTTTGACGATCCCCTTGTCAATCAGGTCCTGGATCGCATCGATGACACGCTGATAACCGCAATCGAGTAAGAAGCCGTGCCCTGAATCCGAGATGAGCAAGCGGCTGGTGGAATTTTCAAATACCCACGCCGGGGTCTTTTCATGTTGCGAGTACGGCATCAACTCGATGTCTGCCCCCGGCCCCAAAACTCGTTCGCCGCAAAGACGCATTCGTTCTTCTTTGAAGTACCAATGAAGTGCATTGGTGGAAAGGTAATTTCTATACAGCTTCTGGGCACGTTGCGTCAGTTTCTCGATGGCTTGTTGCGGTGTGCGAATGATCGGACCGCGGGCTGGGACAATCAGGTCTGGTTTCGCGGCGGCTACTCTGCGTAAGCTAGTGACCAAGTCGGCCAATCGAGCGGCATACCCGTGGTAGCCGCGAACTTGCGCTGAGGGAATCGCGTCTTGAAAACTGTACAGGTCGAGGATTTTTCCGTCGCCATAGATGAGGTCACCAGTGAACGCGATACGTTGGCCGTCCAGTTGAGCGACATACGTTACTGAACCGCGGGTGTAGCCTGGCGTTTCCATGACCTGGAGGTCGATGCCGTGCCAGGAAAACGTATCTCCGTTCTTAACCCATTGGCTCACGTCGATCGGGTCGGACAAAATTTTGGTCGTCTGTTGCGCGTAATCGTGGAATTGGTTCTTTGGAAACGCGGTCCAATAATCCTTCGCCTTTTGCAGCGCGTACGCTTCGCGTTCTGGGGCAATAATCCGAACGCCCGTGCGAATCAGCGCCAAGGCGTTGGTGACGACATCACGTCTGCCATGTGTCAGCAACAAACACTCAACCGAGTCCTCTGCCGCCCCGCTGTAAATGGCTAGTTTCGCGTCCTCAGCGTGAATCGACACTCGGTTGATCGGCCCAAACTCGACATGGCAATGCGTTGTCAGCTCCTCGGCGGGCAGCGCCGTCATGGACCACAGAGACGCGATGCAGGTCAGGATGAACAGACGCATGGTGGAGTCCTCAGAGAATCGGAAAGATGCGGGGCAGTGAGACGCATTATAGGCTACTGCGTGCGGCGTCAATTTCCAATTTCGAGGTCGGAACGCAAATGACGGCGCTTCGCTCGGTTGGGGGACCGCAAAAATTCTTCGTGGCTTTGTGTCTTTGTGTGAGACAGATCATCTTCTCACACTAAGGCGCCCACGAGCGGAACCGTACTAAATAATCTCACGAAGTGGCTGACCGTTCTCTTCAACGATGAATCTGGGTCTACCGCGTGGGTCATCGTAGGTCGCATCCAACGGCACACCCATATGGTGATAGATCGTGGCCGCTAGGTCGGCTGGGGTCACTGGACGTTCCTTAATCTGCCCACCGTCCGCCTCCGAAGCACCAATGACCTGACCGTGCCGAAAACCACCGCCCGCCAAACACATCGACATGACGACAGGCCAGTGGTTTCGCCCATCAACACTGTCCTGCGTACCCATGTGGGGCGTCCGTCCAAATTCGCCCATCGCAATCACCAATACCTCATCCCCCAGCCCGCGTTGTTCAAGATCGCTAACCAGAGTTGTGAGTAGGTGATCGAAAAGAGGCAAAAGCGGCTTCAGTCCTTTCGAGATTCCACCGTACACACCGCCTGGAATCCCGTGATTGTCCCAAGTGCCCGACGCCGTGTGATAGCTCAGGTCGAGCGTAACGAAACTGACTCCAGCCTCAACGAGTCGTCGAGCCAGCAAGGCTTGTTGGCACCAGAGATGTTCCCCGTACTTGTTTCGACCGCTCGCCGGCTCACGCGACAAATCAAACGCTTGTTGAGCGCGCTTTCCCAGCACCATATCAAATGCTTGTTGCTGGTATCGGTTGAGAGCCTCCATTGACCCACCAACATCTACTCCCGCTCGCAATCGATCAAAGTCCTTGATGAGAGTCCGCCGTGACTGCAATCGGTCCATGTCCAACCCAGACGGCATCTTGAACAAGTTGGCGCCGGTTGTTCGTTTCAGAGGCTTACCGACCAAATCGTATTCGGGAAGGACGGTCGCTCGATTGCCGACCATCGGATCGTGTTCTTTCCCTAGATAGCCGCCCCAAGCGACATGGGAATCATGTTTCTTGAATACGACGTACGGCGGCATACTTGGATCATTTGCGCCGTGGAACTTGGAGACCACCGATCCAATTGCCGGATACATGTGCCCTTCCGAGTTGGTTCTGGGCGTAGCATCACGATTGCCCGTCTGCATGACCTGATTGGGTTGATGGCTGCTCTTTCGCGGATCGACGGAACGAATCAGCGTAAAGTGGTCCATCATTGCCGCTTGCTTCGGCAAGTGTTCGCAGATGTTGACGCCAGGCAGGTTGGTCTGAATCGGAGAGAACGGTCCACGGTTGATAAACGGACGATCTGGCTTGGGGTCCCACGTGTCAATCTGACTGGGACCGCCGGCCATCCAGAGTAAGATAACGCTCTTGCGACTCAGCGGCCTCCCATCACTAACTGCCCGTTCACGCGCCGCCAATAGACCGGGCAAACTAAGGCCAGCGAGACCGGCCATGCCAGCCTTGAGCATATTACGCCGGCTGAGGACCGTAACTCCCTCTCTTTCCAATGGAAAGTAGTCGGTGAAGGCGTGGTCTGTGTGCTGCTGCCGATGGAGCATCGATAAAGTACCTAGCGTATTTGTCGCGATTCAATCGATCGAAACGTGTGGATTCCGTGACGGACCGACCGTACCTGGAACGCCATTCTAGGTGATTTTCAACGATTTTACGACACGAAAGTGTCAGCCGGACCCCAAGAAATCAGGCGGATTTCACCTCGAGCGCCGGCCGAGTTTTCCCACTGCGGGGGTTTTCTCGATTAGAGCAGGCAAACTGGCCCTCCAGCCCTCAGTCTATTGAAACCAACTCGACGATAAAATGAAGGCGAGCCCTCGGCGGAATCTGGGGGGGGGAGCCCTCGACGCCATAACCAATTTCAAAAGGAATCTCCAATTCGATCATCCCACCAACTCCCACCAATTGAACGCCCTCGGTCCAACCGGGAATCACGCCGGAGAGTGCAAACGAAATTGGCTCGCCGTTGTTATTCACATAAGATTGGTCAAACACCGTCTTATCATCGAGCCAACCCTTGTAATGACATGTGACGGTATCCTCGGCCGTCGGTTTTCGTCCATCCGACCGCCGTAGGATTCGGTATTTCAAGCCGCTTTTTGTTATCGTGAACTCTTCCGGAGCATCCGCATCCGACTCGCCAGGCTGATACTTCAATTCTGACGGACCGACGGGGTGGGAACTCTGCGATCCCGTTTTGTGGGACAAGCAACCCGATGTCGCACAAACGCAAGCGACCAAGGCGCCAACAAGAACCGGACTTGGTAACAAAAACGAATCTCTCACTGGTATTCTCCTTGCCATTTTTGACTCGCTAAATTGGTGCGAGTCTCCATTGTTATCGCAACATCCTTTGTCGTCTAAACAAAACGAAAAACGGTGCCAGCTCATTTCTTGACCGGCTGAACACTGAAGGCGTACTGCGTCATTGATCGGTACGTCTCACCTGGCTTCAAAATCGTTGACGGAAACTCCTGCTGATTTACCGAATCGGGGAAGTGTTGCGTCTCCAAGCAGAGGGCGGCGCGATGTGCATAGATTTTGCCATCTTTGCCTTTTTGCCCCTTGAGGAAATTGCCCGAATAGAATTGAATTCCCGGTTCCGTGGTGGAAATTCTCAGCCGCCGCCTTGAGCCACGATCAAACAGGCTAGCTGCAAAATTGAGCTTCGCATCGCCCTCGGGCTTGTTCAACACGAAATTGTGGTCGTACCCGAGCGCAGCCGTTTCGGTCAACGAGTCGATTCGTTTACCAATTCTCGTCGCCTTACGGAAGTCAACCGGCGTTCCCTCGACTGATTCAATTTTCCCCGTTGGGATCAAAGTGTCATCCGTGGGCGTGTACTTGTCGGCGTTTAGTCGCAAGGCATGATCTAGAACCGTGTCACTGCCGGCTCCCGCCAAATTGAAGTAAGCGTGGTTGGTTAAATTAACCGGCGTCGCCTTATCAGTCGTCGCTCTGTAGCTGATGAGCAATCGGTTCGCATCTTTAGGGACAGAGAAAACGACCGTCACGTCAAGCTTTCCTGGATAGCCCTCTTCTCCGTCCGGGCTGGTGTAACTAAAACGAACTCCACTGCCACGTTCATTCGAAAATGGACGCGCCTTCCAGATGACCTTGTCCAGGCTCCGTTCTGAACCACCATGTAGATGGTTGGGTTCATTGTTGATCGCCAACGTGTGCTCTTTGCCGTCCAGTGTGAATTTTCCTTTGGCAATCCGATTGCAAACTCGCCCAGTCGTGCAACCAAAGTACTGATTGTCCTCGGATTCGTAACCGGTAACCGAATCAAATCCGTTAATTACATCGGCCGAATTGCCGTCCTTGTCCGGAACGTGCAACTGCACCAACGTTGCACCACGCGTCATGATCTTGGCGACCAATCCCTTGCTACTCTTAAGCGTGTAGATTTCAACGGACTCGCCATCCTTGGTCTTGCCGAACGGCTCTTGACCAATCGCGACAGTACAAACAACGGCCAACAGGAAGGTCGACAGACCAATTGAATATCTCACGTTAAACTCTTTCTTGGGAAGAATTAGAGTGGAATCGACTAGACAAGAACCGATTATTGATTCGGTTGCCGCCAGACTCAAGTATCGAGTGGTGAAAAGACGTCTTTTCTGTCCCCAAAAGCCGCATTTCTAACCTCGTCCCATGTAGGGCATTTCGTTGGCCATGACGGTGATGAACGGCACATTGGTGTCCAGTGGCAGCCCTGCCATATAGACAACCGCGTCGGCCACATGTCGAACATCCATGGTCGGCTCGATAGCCAGCGTGCCATTCGCCTGTGGTACACCGACCTCCATCCGAGCGGTCATGTCGGTGGCGGCGTTACCGATATCAATCTGCCCACAGGCAATCGCGTGAGTTCGTCCGTCTAACGACGCCGATTTTGTCAGGCCTGTGACAGCGTGCTTCGTAGCCGTATAGGCCACCGAATGCGGCCGCGGCACGTGAGCGGAAATAGACCCGTTGTTGATGATCCGTCCCCCTTTGGGCTCCTGCCGCTTCATCAATCGAAATGCCTCGCGAACGCAAAGGAACATGCCGGTCAAGTTGGTGTCAACCACCCGCCGCCAGTCATCAAGGGCAAGTTCATCGAGTGGGATGGCGGCGGTGTTAACCCCCGCATTGTTGAAGAGTACGTCCAAACGGCCCCATTGTTTTTCGATCGACGCATACAACTGTTTCACGGCAAGTTCATCACTCACGTCCGTGGGCACAACCAGCGTCTCGGCAGCATTGTCACAAAGTGCAACCGTCTCTTCCAATGTCTCGCGGCGGCGGCCAGCCAAGGCGACGCAATAACCAACGTTGATAAGAGCTAACGCGGCGTACCGCCCTACCCCGCTGCCAGCGCCCGTCACCAATGCAATTCTCATTTCCCAGCCCTCGATTGTTATCTTGTATACAACGTGTCGATTCTGTTGGAAACACTGTGGTTTTGCAATGCGTCATATGCTAGGACATCGAAAATACAAGCAGACATCGCAAGCGAGCGAGTAAAGCGTCGCCCGGGTTGCGCATTCACTCGTTTCCGCTTCGTGCTTATATTGTTAGCCCGTCTCTGTTTTGACGCTAACATAGACATGGACTGCGGACAGAAACTCCAAAAGGACCGTGAATGAGCCTCGACTATAAGATTCTCGGTGGGCCCGGCCGCGATAATGCGCTTTGGGTTCGCGTAGATTCCGGGCAATCGGTGTCGCGATTGCTCTTCGACTGCGGCGCTGGTTGCCTCACGACGCTCGGCCTCGCGGAGATCCTCGCGGTCGAGCAGATCTTTTTCTCGCACCTTCACATGGACCATGTCAGCGGATTTGATTCTCTGTTCCGCTGTCTCTACAACCGGAATTCCGTCGCCAATGAAATCTGGGGGCCACCTCAGACGTCCGAAATCTTGCAGCATCGATTCCAAGGGTTTTGGTGGAATCTAATCGATGATCAAGACGCCACATGGCGGGTCTGCGACGTCCATCCGGACCGGATCGAGCGATGCCACTTCGAACTCAGCGAGGCCTTTTCAGCGCGACACCACGACGAAGTGGTGAGCGGCGACGGACCACTTATCGACACACCGCACTATTACGTCGAGTCGATTCAACTTCGACATCACGGGACAACGCTCGGTTATCGCGTTTGCGAGAAGCCGAGGCAGAATATTAACATCGAGGCAACTGCGGCACTGGGCCTGCATCCTGGCCCTTGGATGCAAACCCTCAAAGACGCGTCGCACGTTGGCCCGCTCGAGATTGATGGAAATACGTACAACATTGACGAACTGCGAACGAAAGTGATGACAGAAACGGCCGGTGAATCGATCGCCTATCTCACTGACTTCCTGCTCGACGAACCGACCTTGCAGACCCTTGTCCCGTGGTTGTCTGGTTGCCAAACTATAGTGTGCGAAGCGCAGTACCGACGTGAAGATATTGCCTTGGCGGAGAAGTACCATCACGCGACAACCGAACAAGTGTCGCGATTGGCCGCTGAGGCGAATGTCGAAACACTACTACTTTTTCATTTATCCGATCGCTATGAGCGTCCCGAGTGGAGCGAAATGTTAGCTCAGTGTCGTGCGAATTTTACCCGTACTTATTTTCCAAGCCACTGGAATTTATCGTGAACCACCACACCGAACTTGGACGTCGCGCATTCCTAAAAGAGGGTCTTCTGAGCTTGTCCGTGGCCGGCCTGTCCATCTCTTTGACGAAGACCAGCCGGTCTTCTGAGTCTAAAGCCATTAAACTCGGAATGGTGACGGACTTGCACTTCGCGGACAAACCAACCGCCGGCAGTCGGCACTACCGTGAGACGCCTAGTAAACTTGCTGTCGCCGTCGAGCAATTTAAAAAAGAAAAAGTGTTAGCGGTCGTCGAGCTCGGTGATCTCATTGACGCCGCCGACACTCCAGCAAAAGAACTCGCCTATCTAAAGACTATCAACGAGATCTTTTCAAAAATCTCACCCAACCGCCACTACGTGCTTGGCAATCACTGTGTCTATACGCTGACAAAACAAGAATTCTTGACCGGAGTCGAACAAAAACGTTCCTATTACTCATTCGACCTCCGCCAGCGTCACTTCGTTATCTTGGATTCCTGCTTCCGCAGTGACTTGCAACCCTATGGTCGCAACAACTTCGAATGGACGGACACCAACATGCCTCCAGAAGAGCTCAAGTGGTTGCGACGAGATCTCGGGGAAACCAAGTTTCCGACGGTCGTCTTTGCGCATCAAAGACTGGACGTTAAAAATCATTATGGTGTCAAGAACGCCGATGCGATCCGAACAATCTTGGCCGAATCCGGTAAGGTAGCGGCGGTATTTCAAGGACACAGCCACAAAAACGACTACCATGAGATCGATGGAATTCACTACTGCACGTTAGTCGCCATGGTGGAGGGAACCGGCGCCGAGAATAACGGATTCTCGATCCTCGATTGGACAAATCCAGATTCGATCCAGATCAACGGATTTCGCCGCCAAGCAGACTACCAATGGAAGGGTTGAATTCCATTTCATTTCGGCGTCGCAACTTACAACCTCGCAACTGACCATCAACACAATGCCGCTAATCAGCCTCAGCAACGCGTTCGAGCAACAGCAATTCGCCAATGGCTACGAATTGGTTGACGGAGTGCAAATGCATGAAGAACAAGGCTCGCGATTCCAGATCGTTAACCGTTGGTTCAAGAAATACATCGACAGTGGACATTTTGTTGAAGTCCGAGTCGATTCGCCTCGTTTTTCCGCGCATCCGGACGCGCCGATGAACTGCACTTGCCCGCACTGCGACGAGGAGGCCACAAAACCGATCCTCGGTCATACGCATCCCGCATCACTGGTTGCCATTCCGCCGCAAGAAGTGCCGTCGCGAGGGTGGGGTGAGGATTTTTGGGTTCGAGTAGAGAGTCGCGAAGACGAATATCTGTGTGGCATTGTCGATAATCCGCTTTACGAAAATCGACTGCACGAGATCGCGGAAGGTGACCGCATCTGCTTTCATACAAACCATATTCTCTCCGTGCACGGACTACACAACATGGAGATTGTGGAACGCATGACGTCCGAGGATCTGGTGCTATTTCGAGCGTGGCTCGATTCACATCGCGACTCAAAATCCTAACGGTCACATTAAAATGACAACACGCCGTCAGTTTCTGAAACGTGTTTCGCTCGGATCGATGGCTGCGTTCAGTCTGCCCTCACTCAGCTGGGCTGCCGAGCCTCCTCCGACACGTGCTATTACTCGCAGCCCGGGTCATCACTGGTTTGGATACTATGACAAGTTACAATTTGACCCGACCAGTCGATTCGTATTGGGTATGCAGGTGCAGTTCGAGCACCGGACGCCAACCAGGGACGATGTGATCACGATCGGAATGGTCGACTTGGGGGACAAAGATCGTTGGACTCCATTGGGCAAGAGCCGAGCGTGGAATTGGCAACAGGGATGCATGTTACAGTGGTTGCCCGGATCGAAAAACAAGATCATCTGGAACGACCGTGACGGCGATCAATTCGTAAGCCGTATCATGAACGTCGAAACGCGAGATACGGATACGGTCGATTACCCCATCTACAGCGTACAGCCAAGTGGCAAACTGGCAGTTACGCCAGACTTTCGAAGAATTGCCGACGTGCGTCCAGGATATGGTTACGCAGGTCTCGCCGATCCATTCGGCGACCAGCTAGTCAGCGACCGGACGGGGATTTTTCGCGTCGACTTGGAATCCGGGCAAGCCGAACTGGTCACGACACTCGCAGATATCGCTCGCCTCGGAAACATCCCGAACGACGAACCTGGAATAAAGCACTATTTCAATCACCTACTTTTCAGTCCCGACGGCAATCGGTTTATTGCCTTGCACCGTTGGCAGTACCGCAACGGTAGTCGTTTGACTCGCATGATTACGGCCGCACCCGACGGCAGCGACGTGCGGCTGGTGATCCCCAACGGTTATGCCTCGCATTTCATCTGGCGCGATCCCCAACACATTCTCTCCCAGTCCAAGAACTGGCTCGGTTACCAGGACTGGGGGAATTTCCTTTTTGAAGACAAGGACGGCGGTGGAAAGGTCGAGGCCGTTGGCCGAGGTGTCCTCGATGGCGCCGGCCACTTGAGCTACCTTCCCGGCAACGAGTGGATCTTGAATGACAGCTATCCTCGGGGAGCTGAGCGAATGCAGACGCCACATTTGTACCACGTCGCCACGGGCAAGCGTATCGATCTTGGGGACTTCCACCTGCCGGTTGTTTACAAAGGCGAATGGCGTGTTGACACGCATCCCAGGTACTGTCCCAACAACCGATTCGTTTGCATTGATGCACCCGTTCCCGGTCAAGGACGCCAACTTCAATTGATCGACATCCGTGAAATCGTCGGCAACGGGTGAGATCCCAATCGGCGAATCAAGTGTCCAGCAAATAAGCGATGCGGATTGAGCCGAAGGCGCTAGCCTCGGGTTCTTGCCAGATCCAAGGCACTGGCGAAGCCAGTGAAATCACTCAGCCGGTGGTGCATGAAACTAACCGCTACGCAGTATCTCCTTGACAACTTCACCGTGCACGTCAGTCAGTCGATAGTGCCGTCCCTGAAACTTGAAGGTGAGTTTCGTGTGGTCGATGCCAAGGCAATGAAATATGGTGGCGTTTAGGTCGTGGACGTGGACGGGATGTTCGGTCACGTTGTAACCAAAGTCGTCCGTCGCACCCCAAGTCATACCCGGCTTGACGCCCCCCCCAGCCAACCAGGACGAAAAACAACGCGGATGGTGGTCGCGGCCGTAATCCTCCGCGGTTAGTTTCCCCTGGCAATACACCGTCCGCCCAAACTCACCACCCCACACTACCAACGTGTCGTCGAGCATTCCTCGCTGCCGCAGATCCGCTACTAGCGCAGCGGACGCCCGGTCGGTGTCTTTGCATTGGACAGCGATTTTCTCCGGCAAATTCGTGTGTTGATCCCACCCTCGATGAAATAACTGAATGAACCGCACGTCGCGTTCACAAAGCCGCCGCGCCAGCAGACAATTGAATGCGAACGTTCCCGGTATTTTTGCATCTTCGCCGTACAAGTCGAATATGTGTTGTGGTTCATCCGAGACATCGGTCAATTCCGGCACTGAAGTCTGCATGCGAAAGGCGAGTTCGTATTGCGTAATTCGAGCCCGGATGTCTGGGTCACGAACATCGTCAAAGCGAATCCGGTTAAGCTCGGCCAAGTCGTCGACAAACGCTTTTCTCGCCTCGCGTCGCATTCCGGCTGGGTCCGATAAAAAAAGTACCGGGTCCCCGTTGGAGCGAAATTTGACGCCCTGGTATTTGGTCGGCAGAAATCCGCTACCCCAAAGTCGCTCGTACAATGGCTGTCCGCCACTCCCTGAGACCATCGCGACAAACGTAGGCAAATCTTGATTGGTGCTTCCCAAGCCATAGGACACCCAGGATCCGATACTCGGGCGACCAGCCAACTGAGCTCCGGTCTGCATGAACGTGATTGCAGGATCATGATTGATCGCCTCGGTGTGCAGAGACCGAATCAGACAGAGTTCGTCCGCCACGGTCGCCGTGTGCGGCAACAACTCGCTAATCTCCGTTCCAGAATCGCCGTGTCGATCAAAATCAAAACGTGATGCCGCGACGGGAAACGTCGATTGGTCCTTGGTCATTCCCGTCAACCTCTGTCCCTTACGGATAGAGTTCGGTAGATCGTCACCTTGAATTCGTTGCAGCTCCGGCTTGGGGTCAAACAAGTCTATTTGCGACGGCGCTCCCGACTGAAATAGGTAAATTACTCGCTTAGCTGTCGCCGAATGGTGCACGCCCAATTCAGCGGCGGAGGCGTTGCCGAACAACTGACCGATGGCCGCAGCACTGACTGCCGAGCCAGCCATCCCCAAGAGACGTCGCCGAGTGAGGGTCGAGTCCAAATGATCGTGCATTATACGGCTACTCCCTTGTGATCACTTCATCAAGGTTCAATACTAAACTAGCAACCGTTGCCAACGCCGCTAGTTCAATGGCATCTCCCGGTGGTACTTTTAACTCGCCGTGTTCGAGCCACTTCTTGGCAAGATCGGGATTTTCTCGAAACTCACGTAGGCTTCGACCGTGCACTCGTTCCAACACCCGCATCTCACCGACACCGGGTGGTCTGGCGGTGGCCCGTTGAAAAATGGAAACCAAATGTTTGCGATGCGTGGCCCCGACGTCCGCTTGCGAAAGTGTTCGCTGCGCCAACCCGCGAGCCGCCTCGACGAACGTAACGTCGTTCATCAGGGCCAAGGCCTGTAACGGTGTATTGGTGCGAGATCGTCGCACGACGCACGACTCGCGTGATATTGCATCAAATGTCGCCATTGTCGGTGGCGGCACCGTACGTTTCCAATACGTGTAGAGGCTACGCCGGTAGAGGTCACTGCCCGTCGACTGCTGATAGTCGGTTACTGTCGCAATCTCCTGCCACAATCCAGCGGGCTGGTACGGCCGTACAGACTCTCCTCCCAGGCTTGTGGTTAAAAGTCCCCCGAGAGCCAATGCCTGATCACGTATCAACTCGGCTTGTAATCGCACGCGTGGCCCACGTGCCCAGAGGTGGTTCTGAGGGTCGTCGGCTGCGGCTCCCGACCATGTAGAGTCTTGACGATACGTGGCACTCATCAGCATCAGTTTATGCAGGTGTTTGATATCCCAACCACTCTCCATGAATTCAACGGCCAACCAGTCAAGCAATTCGGGATGAGTCGGTCGCGCCCCTTGAACACCGAAATCCTCCGGAGAACGAACCAGCCCTTCACCAAAGTGCATCTGCCAGATCTTGTTCACGAAGACGCGAGCCGTGAGAGGATTGTCTCGGTCGACCAGCCACTTCGCTAATCCTAGACGGTTCTTCGGAAAGGCCTCAGGAAATGGTGGGAGCACGGCTGGGGTTGAAGCGTCTACAGCCTCGCCGGGTTGATTATATTGGCCGCGTCCAAGAATAAACGTTTGGCGAATACCAGGTTGATCTCGCATCACCATGACGGTGGGAAGATTTGAGCGATAGAGTTCAGACTCCGCAGTTTTTCGTTTCAAGTCCTCGTACAGTTTCCGCAAGGGCGGTTTGGACCCGAACAATCGATAGTATTCGAACATCTTGCCCGTTTGCGGCACGGTGCGATCCTGTGCGGCAAGTTGCAGTATCTCTTGCACATTGAATGGCTCGGCAATCCAGCTAGCTTCGTTCTCGGATACGGCGCGAAAGTAAATGCGGACGTCATCAATAGCGCCGAAGAACATGCTGTGCCCACCACCGACTCGAAATGGCTCGGTACTGGAAAACGTTTGGTTGATGCTATCCAACTTGATGTCGTTGTCCTGTAGCTTGCCGTCAATATAGATGCGAATCCCTTTGGCAACTCGCGAACCGTCGTACGTCATCAGGACGTGGCTCCATGAACCGAGGGGAATGGTGCCGCTCGCTTCGACGCGTATCGAGTCATCAAGCCATCGCTTGACGAGGTTGACTTGGACATGTCCATCTTCAAGATGAAGGTAGTATCCACTGCCCTGGTCCACCGGTGTCATTCGAGAAATAATTGTTCCGGTCTTGCGTTCGGGGCGTATCCAGGCCGACACAGAAAACGCATCGAAATAACCGAAGTCCGCCAAGTCGCCAAACTCTTGGTCCGCTCCGCGAAATTGAAAAGCCGTGCCAATTTTCCCGGTGGTCAATTCGGGTGCAGTCTCCTTATCAGGAGCGTTGGCGGCTTCGTCATCCGCAGTAGCGACGGCCTTATCCATCGTCAGGTGAATATCCAACTGGTCGCTGACATTCCATTCGTTAGCACCGGACAGCGGGCGAGTCTGCCAGCTTTGAAAGTCCTCGTCGATGGATGTCTTGGACGACTTCCAACGATGATCGAGTTGTCGCACTTGGTCCATCAAGTGTTGCAATTGTTGCGTTTGTGACGTTGTTGGGGCTGGTGTGTACGGTGGCGAATTCCCTTCCTTAATCGCTCGACCGTTCTCCGGAAGCGAGTTGAAGAACGCGAACAGGCCATAGAAATCTCGCTGCCGGATTGGATCGTACTTGTGATCGTGGCAGCGGGCGCAACCAACCGTCAATCCAAGCCAAACTGTCGCTGTTGTTTCGACTCGATCCACGACGTACTCAACCTGATATTCCTCTGGAATGATCCCGCCTTCGGCATTGCCACGATGGTTGCGATTGAATCCTGTGGCGATCCGTTGTGCCATCGTTGAGTTGGGTATTAAATCGCCGGCAAGTTGTTCGATGGTAAACTCATCAAACGGCTTGTTATCGTTAAGGGCGGCAATCACCCAATCGCGCCAGCGCCACATGTCGCGGGGCCCGTCATTCTGATAGCCGCTGGTATCCGCGTATCGCGCGGCGTCCAGCCATATCAACGCCATCCGTTCCCCATACTGGGGCGATTGAAGTAACCGGTCCAGCAACCGCTCGTAGGCATCCGGGGAGTGATCCTGCAAAAAATCCCGAATCGAATCGGGTGTGGGTGGTAGGCCGGTCAAGTCAAGCGTCAGTCGTCGAATCTGCTTTCGCTTCGAGGCCTCGGGGGAAGGACTCCGGCCGGCCTTCAATATCGAGCTCTGGATGAAGCGGTCAATCGTGTTGCGTTGCCAAGGGTCGTCTGCGAGGGATGAATCGCTTCGAATTGGAGCAACAAATGCCCAGTGTTCTCGCCAGTCAGCTCCCAACTGCACCCACTTGGTCAACAATTCGATCTGATCTGGAACAATTGGACGATCCGCATCGGGCGGCGGCATCTGCCTCTCCGGATCGGAAGACCTGACACGTTCGACGAGTTCGCTTAACGAAACGTCTCCTGGTACGACAGCACGTCTTCCGTCGCCAAGGTCCCCGAACAGACTGCTCCGTTGGTCAAGGCGAAAGTCCGAGACACGTTGTCCCTCATCCGGACCGTGACATTGAAAACAGTGGTTCGCGAGAATCGGGCGAATGTCCTGGCTAAAATCGATCGTCTCTTCACCACTGCACGGAAGACCGCCCATCAGAAGACCGCCCATCAAAGCAACGACCGTGCACCGTGCCATCGAGAACCAACCGAAAACGATCTCCGGCCCAAGTCGACGAGTGCTTCGCGTTGCGGGTTTCATGGATTCTCCTTCGAGCAGTTATCTTGACTGCTGTATTCGCTATGCTCGATTCTACCTCAGCCAATTGCGAGCGACACCCTTCGCAGCGGAAGATCCGCAAGGAAGAGAACCAGTTGCGGTCTGGGCATTGGGACAAATCGCCAACAAAGTCGGAACGCCAGAGCGTGAACTGAGGGAAGATCGATCATTGATCGCTGGGCAGTCCGCCCGATGATTGAGGTTTCGTTCGATGGTGGATACCGCCAAACGCCGCCATGGGTTAACATATAGGATTCTATGCGACGTTTTGAACTGACGACGAAGTTGCAGCATGTGGCAGTTCAACGACAGTCCAAGACGACCGCATCCAACCTGTTGCCTACCTTTTTTGCCCGCCATTGCTTGAGACCACCTATGTATCCGACGCGTCGGGCACTTCTTGCCATGGCCGCTTTGTTGACCACGTGTTTGTTGAGCTGCGCCGACAACCGAACTGATGTAGACAAGGGAGGCACATCGGACACGCTTGCCTTGCGTTTCTCGGCCATTCCCGATCAATCGAAAACAGAACTCGATGATAAGTTCAACGCCTTGGCGAGCTACTTGAGTAAGGAACTTGGCGTCGGCGTTCAGTACGTCGCGACCAACGATTACAAGGCGTCGGTAGAGGCATTCAAGAACGGCGACATTCTGCTCGCATGGTTTGGCGGCCTAACAGGCGTTCAGGCGCGGCATGCCGTCACCGGCGCTCATGCGATCGCTCAGGGGAAGTCCGATCCGAAGTTCAAGACCTATTTCATCGTGCACAAGAAAACCGGCCTGACAAAATCAGACGAGTTCCCGACAGAATTGGAAAACCGATCGTTTGCGTTTGGATCCGAATCGTCGACATCTGGACGACTAATGCCGGAGTACTTCATTCGAAAAAGGACGGGAAAGTCCCCGGAGGAGTTTTTCGGATCACCTCCTCTTTTCTCCGGCAGCCACGACAAGACCATTGAGCTGGTTGAATCGGGCCAAATCGAGGCCGGCGCCGTTAATTTCAAGGTTTACGATCAGCGCGTCGCGGATGGAAGAACAGACCCACAAACGTGTCGTGTGGTCTGGGAGACTCCATCGTACGCCGACTACAATTTCACTGTCCATCCAGACGTCGAAAGGCAATTTGGCACGGGATTTAGTGAGAAGTTGCAGGCAGTATTGTTGTCGATCGACGACCCGGAATTGCTCTCTGCCTTCCCGCGAGAAATGCTCATCGAGGCAAGCAACGAGGACTTCAAGGGAATCGAAGAGGTCGCTCGCGAACTAGGTTTCTTGCGATAGAAAAACTGACACTCGGTCCGATTCGGTGTGAAAATCACGCTCATCGCCACCGGGTCAACCGTTGGCCGTGTGATCAACGACGGGCAAAGGAGACCAAAAGTGGCAGCGTCCGATGAGACCGGCAGTAGTTTTCTCTTGCCCACCTGCCTAAGATGGTCGCAGGTGCGGGTTCAATCAGTCCGCCGAACATGGTTTTCACGACGTGACCCCAGCGGATGAACAAGTGCGAGTTACACGACGTTAGCGTGCAGTTCGGTTCGCATTTTGCACTACAGGACGTCTCGTTTCAGGTGCGGTCGGCGGAGCGCGTTGCATTTATTGGACCGAGTGGAGCCGGAAAAACGTCGTTATTCCGTCTTATCCATGGCGTCCTTAGCCCAACATCGGGCCAGGTTATCATCGACGAGACAGATGTTTCACATTTCTCGTCGCGACAGTGGCGCCCTTTACGATGTGAAATCGGCTGGATCCCGCAAGGATTTGGGTTAGTGCCCAATCTACGAGTCCTTCACAACGTCCTGGCTGGACGATTGGGCCGGATGAACTCGTTCCAAGCTGCCCGCATGTTCCTAGTCCCCAATGCGAAGGAAACCGCCGCCGTTCATCACTTGCTCGACCGGGTCGGGATTGCCGAAAAGCTCTATCAACGCACCGACCGCCTTTCAGCGGGGCAGCAACAACGCGTCGCGATTGCCCGAGCACTCTACCAAATGCCCTCATTACTGCTGGCGGATGAGCCGGTCTCGAATGTCGATCCAGCGCGAGCAGAGGCGACGTTGGACTTGTTGTGCAATGTGGCCACAGAAGAGCGGATTACTCTCTGTATGAGCCTCCACAATTTGCACCTTGCCAAACGGTACTTTGAGAGGTTGATCGGAATTCGCCGAGGCCGAGTAATCTTCGATCTTCCCGCATCTGACTTCAATTCTGAAGAGTACCGGCAGCTGTACGAGCTAGACGATGCGGAATTGCTTTCAGATAGCTACGGAGACTGACGAATGCCCTATCGTTCTCCGTGGCCAATGCCGGTGGGGAAGATCATCATCACCACGGTCATCATTTTTGGATGGGCGTGGTGGCAGTTGGGTCTTTCGATCGAACAGGCCATTCCCAATGCGGGCGGCCTTGCCAAGTGCCAGGAGTTCCTCGGAGCCGCCGTGGCACCTGCGTGGACCTACGAAAGTACACCTCCTAGCAATTCCCCGTTCTTTCTCACGAAGGTCGGCATCGCCATATGGCAAACGATCGTGTTCTCCGTTGCTGCGGTGAGCCTGGCATTTGTCATTGGACTCGTTTGGGGAATCACGATGTCGGCCACCTGGTGGGGCACAAATCATGTTCCGCAAAACGCCGGCAGATTCAAATATCGTCGAACCACCGTTTGGCTCGTGGTCCATTTGATGCGTACTGTTTCGGCGTTGGCCCGATCGGTCCATGAACTGCTATGGGCGGTGTTGTTTCTCAGTGCTGTCGGACTGAGTCCGCTGACAGTGATTTTGGCAATTGGCATTCCATATTCGGGTGTGTTTGCCAAGATTTTCTCTGAAATCATCGATGAGACGCCAAAACAGTCGGCTGATGCACTGCACGCCATTGGCGCCACTCGGTGGACGGTTCTCGTACACGGGATCTTGCCCAAGGCCATACCAGACATGCTGGCATACACCTGCTATCGGTTCGAGTGTGGTCTACGCTCCGCAGCCGTAATGGGGTTCTTCGGCATCCCAACGCTTGGATATTATTTGCAACCCGCGTTTGAAGAACAACATTATCACGAAACGTGGACCTACCTTTACGCATTGATGGCGATCCTGATCGGCGTGGAACTCTGGAGCGCCCAGGTGCGAAGGAGGCTCGCAACGTGAACAATACGGAACCGACTCAAGCCCAACGCATCGCAGTCCTTTTTCGCAATCGCCCTCGCAGTTTATTCTTGAGGAGCCAGCTTGCCCTTGCCGCTGTCTTGATCTGTGTCGCTTGGTTCCAACTGGACATTGATTGGAGCAATCAATTCTCGGCGCGACGACTCGAAAACCTGAGGCGGTTCTCGGTCGAAGTCTACCCCTTTGAACTACGCGACGAACCATTTTCCACAACACGGATGGTGGCGTGGGGATGGGATGTTTGGCGAGATCGCGCTGGCACGGCGGCGCTCACGACGTTTGGCATTTCGATTGTGGCTATCCTGAT